>DATGPZ010000105.1:0-2681 GCA_035304485.1 Acidimicrobiia bacterium
CGACGCGCCAGGCTCTCCGACCAGGCGGCATCGCGTGTCAGGCGGGCCGGCGATGAAGTGGCTTCTTGGGCCCGCTACGAGGCCGGGCGCGCCAAAGGGATCGTCCACGAGATGGGCAGCGCCACCGACCATCCGGTCGACGACATGGAGCTGCTGCAGAAGGTGAGGAGCGAGGCGGTCGGCCCTTCCTCCCTGAAACCCTCCGATATCGAGATCCACGTCGACGCCGGTGTGGTCACGATCCGGGGTGTCAGCCGAGACGTCCAGGCCGAAAAGGACCTGTTGCGCCGGATCGAGTCCGTCACCGGAGTGAGAGAGGTCAGAAACGAACTCGCCACCGCCTGAACGAGAAGGATCTGATACCGTCACCCGGCGGGTGAGCCTGCCGACGAAGCCGAGCCCGGGCGGTTGCGGGGAAGTGACCTGATGGATGGAGCCAATTTCGGTGCCGACGATCGGCCTGACATCCAGTTGGAAGTGCCGGGTGAGGACATCTACCTCGAGTTCCTTCGGGGTGTCGTAGGTCGTGCCGCCCGCGTGAAGGGTTTCACCTACGCCGGCATCGAAGACTTCGCGCTGGCCGTCGACGAGGCTGCCGTCCTGCTCCTCGAGACGAAGCCTCGCCGCATCCGCCTCGAGTTGCGTGGCGTGAGGGACCCGCGCGATCTGACGGCCTCGCTGAAGATCGAAGGGGAAGGGATCGACTGGCCGCCGGCCAACCTGGAACATGACACTCGCTGGCAGATACTGGCTGCACTGTGTGAGGAAGTCAGGATGATCTCCCCGGCGGGGATCGGTCTGGCCCAGCCGGTTCGATGATTCCCCTAGGCGGCAGCTAGTCGGGGATTCGGGGAGCGGTTCGCTGGGTAGGTCCAGCCACATGGCCGCTGATGCTCCACCGGATTGGTCTCGGTCCACGATTCCGGATGACCCCGAACCGCGGTGGGATCGGCAGGAGCAGCGCCTCCGATGGGTGGCATATGTTCTGATCGGCATCCTGGTGATCGGTGCCGCTCTCGGACTGCTCGGTGTGAGGACCAGCACCGTGGAGGCGAGCGGGGGCGGCCTGACACTCATGGTCCTCCACGCGAGTATCACCCGCCCCGGGCTTGCCACTCCCTTCTCGGTCACAGTCATGGCAGACGACGGCACGCTTCCGGAAGAGATAACCGTGCGGCTCGCCACCCATTACCTCGAGATGTTCGACCAGAACGCGGTCGAGCCCGAGCCGGATCGATCCACGGTCGATGAAGAGTCAGTTCGATGGACATATGAGGACCTGAGCGACCGTGGGGAGATGACCGTGCTCCTCGATGCCCGACTCGAGCCGGCGGTCCAATGGGGCAGGAGAACGACAGTCGGCCTGGAAGTGGAGGGCGAGGAAGTGGTGGAGACCCATTTGGCGACCTGGGTATTGCCCTGAGGAGAGCAGAAGATGGAAATCCTCATTCGCGCGACCGTCATCTACTGGTTCTTGTGGCTGCTCGTCAGAGGCACCGGCAAACGGTCGCTGGGAGAGCTCACGCCCTTGGACATGCTGGTCATCGTGGTGCTGGGCGACTTCGTTCAGCAGGGAGTCACCCAAGAGGACATGTCGGTCACCGGAGCGATGCTGACGGTGGCGGTGTTCGTCGGATGGACCGTGCTCTCTGATGCATTGTCGAGGCGGTCACGAGCCGTCGCCAATGTGTTGGACGGGGCACCGGTGGTGATCGTCAAGTCGGGTGAGCCGATGTGGGACCGCCTGGAGAAGGAACGAATGACGATCGAGGACCTACGCGAAGCCGCCCGTCTCCAGGGCTTCGGAGAACTCGGTCAGATCGAGTGGGGAATCCTGGAGACGGACGGCCAGTTCAGCTTCGTTCCGAAGTCGAGCTGATCAGGACTCGACAACGGAGCCACGAACCCGGGGGAACCGAACGGGGCGGTGGCTGTGGCACATGTCGCTGACGTTGTACTTGCTGAGAACGGTGCTGCATTCGGGGTTGGCGCACACCCTGCGGGCATCGACGGTGCGGGGGCGACGCCGGTTGGTGCCCAATCGGCTGGCTCGTAGTGTCAGAGTTTCCTGCGTCACAGGGCAACCTCCTGGTTCGGTTGCTCATCCCGCTACCCCATCGGATCGGCGCTCAAACACTGTGTGTGGCCGGGATCCGGAAGTGGTGGTTTGGAAGCGGCAGCTGTGGGTACCCCACGTTCAAGCGAGTTAGGGAGGGGCCCTATGTATATCGGAATCGGAACCTTGATTCTGATCATTCTGATCATCCTGCTGGTCACCTGAGGAGGTGCCATGACTGCGCGAGAGACGATTCGCGGGGCCGAAACCGGGATGGGCGCGATACGCGATCGCTTCGGTGGTGTCGATACTGCCGCGGCTCTCATGGGCATGTTCACTGCCCTGGGAGTTCTGGTCTTCCTGGGAGCGCTCATCACCGCCGGCGGCGGGGCGCTCGAGTACCAACTCAACGTCTTCGACTTGGAAGGCAATGCCCAGGAGATCACGATCGTTGGGATGGTCGTGGCGGCCCTCGTGGTGCTGGCGGCGTTCTTCGTAGGAGGAATCGCTGCCGGCCGCATCGCCCGGTATGACGGAGGAAAGAACGGGATCGCTTCGGCCCTTTGGGCCCTTCTGCTGATCGCCGTTTTCGCGGCACTCGGTGTGTTCCTCGGTGCGGAATACA
>DATGPZ010000106.1:0-23413 GCA_035304485.1 Acidimicrobiia bacterium
TCGGGCGGCGACACCGTCCTGGTCGCTTGCAACTTCACGCCCGAACCCCGTCACGGCTACCGGGTGGGAGTGCCCGCGCCGGGCCGGTGGGATGAAATCCTCAACACCGACGCCGAACGCTACGGAGGGACCGGCCAGGGCAACCTCGGCGGAGTCGACACCGGACCGCTGGCGGTCCCCTATCACGGTCGGCCCCACAGCATCGACATCGTCATCCCCCCGTTGGGAGCGGTGATCTTCAAGCACCGGGGAGAAGGTAAATAGCCCCGCCCACCGCGACGTACCGGATCCAGGTCGACTCGGACTTCGACTTGTTCGCAGTCGCCTCCGTCACCCGCCGCCTCGCCGACCTGGGAGTCTCCCACCTCTACCTCTCACCTTTCCTCCAATCGGCTCCGGGCACGAGCCACGGCTATGCCGTGGTCGACCACAGTCGTGTCGACCGCCGCCTGGGAGGCGAGGAGGGACGGGAGGCGATGGCCAAGGCGGCCCTCGATCGCGGACTCGGCATCGTCATCGACCTGGTACCCAACCACATGGCGATCAGTCTCCCCTCCAATCGATGGTTCTGGGACGTGCTGGAACACGGTCCCGCGAGCAGATACGCCGACCACTTCGACGTGGACTGGGATCCCCCGGACTCGGCGATCCAGAACAAGGTGTTGTTGCCCGTCCTCGCGGACCACTACGGCAGGGAGCTCGAGGCCGGGGCTCTCCACCTGCGGATGGAGCGGGGCCGATTCACCGTGCACTACCACGACCAGGTGTTTCCTGCGTCTCCCCGCTCCATAGGCCTGCTCTTGGAAGAGGCGGCGAACCGGTCTGGCTCGGACGAACTTTCGTTCGCGGCTCGCTCTCTCCAGGGCATCCCGCCGCCCACCTCCACGGATCCAGCGAGCCGAGACCGACGTCATGCCGACGCTGGTGTGGTCTACGACTTCGTCGCCGAACTGGCGGCACGCCCGCTGCTCGAGAAGGCGATCGTCGGCGCCATGGAGCACATCACCTCTGACCCCGACCTATTCGACGACTTCCTGGAGGAGCAGAACTATCGGCTCAGTCGTTGGCGAGTCGCCGAACAGGAGTTGGGTTACCGACGGTTCTTCGACATCGACGACCTGATCGGTCTTCGAGTAGAGATCCCCTCCGTGTTCGCCGACTCGCACCACCTGGTGCTCGAATGGGTCGAGGCCGGTGAGGCGGACGGTATCCGCATCGACCATCCCGACGGACTACGCAGCCCGGGTGCGTACCTCTCCCGTCTCCGGGAGGCCGCTCCGGAGGCCTGGATCGTCGTCGAGAAGATCCTGGCGGAAGACGAGTCGCTCCCGGGCGACTGGCCCGTCGACGGGACGACCGGCTACGAGTTCCTCAACGACGTCACCGCTCTGCTGGTCGACGCCGCCGCCGAGGACGCATTCACGGCCCTCTGGCAGGAGTTTTCGGAGTCGAATCTCGCATGGGGCGAGGTGGCCGAACAGGCAAAACGAGACGTCTTGCGCGACGTGCTGGCCGCGGACGTGAACCGCTTGACAGCCGTGTTCGCCGACCTGACCCAGAGCCGTCGCCGATACAGGGACTTCACTCGGATCGAGCTCGTCGATGCCCTGAGGGAGATGCTCGTGGGCTTCGATGTCTATCGGACCTATGTGCCCGAAGACGGTGGCGCCGGCCCGGTCGACAGGCAACGCATCCGGGCGGCGGTCGAACGAGCACAGTCCGCCGATCCCGAGATCGATCCCGAGTTGTTGGGACTGCTCCAGACGGTCCTCACTGGCGAGAAGGACGGTCCCGTTGAACGTGAATTGAAGATGCGGTTCCAACAACTGACCGGTCCTGTGATGGCGAAAGGTGTCGAGGACACCGCCTTCTACCGCTACCTGCGCCTGGCGGCACTCTGTGAGGTAGGCGGCAACCCGGGACGCTTCGGGCTGACCGAGCCCGACGAGCTCCACCGTCGATGGGCGCGAACCGGGGAACGCTGGCCACATCGGATGCTCTCGCTCACCACCCACGACACGAAACGATCCGAAGACGTCCGCGCCCGACTGGCAGTCCTGACCGAGATCCCGGACCGGTGGGCGGACACGGTGCGCGCCTGGAGAGAGAGAAACGAGCAGGTCCGTCCGGATCGGGTCGACGGCGCCACCGAGTACCTCATCTATCAGACCCTGGTCGGCGCCCACCCGATCGGCGCGGACCGGCTCGTCCCCTATCTCGAGAAAGCCACCAAGGAAGCCAAGGTCCACACGTCATGGACCGATCCCGACCCCGACTACGACGAGGCGATAGCGTCATTCGCTCGCTCCCTCCTGGCAGACCGGCGCCAGAGACAGGAGATCGAGGCCTTCGTGGCCCTGATCCTCCCCGCCGGCCACGTCAATGGCCTCACCCAGAAGGTGATCCAGCTCACCGCCCCTGGTGTGCCCGACATCTATCAAGGGACAGAACTGTGGGACCTGAGCCTGGTCGACCCCGACAACCGCCGTCCCGTGGATCACCGGCTCCTCGAAAGGCTCGCCGGAGAACTCGAAGAGCTGGACGCCTCTAGTGCTCTCGGACGAACCGAAGACGGCACCGTCAAGATGTGGGTCGTGTCGCGACTGCTCGACCTCCGAAAGCGGCGCAGCCCGGCATTCGAGTCCAGCCATCGCCCGCTCCCGACCGTAGGGGACGCCGGCGACCACGCCTTCGCCTATCAACGAGGCGTGCACGTATGTGTCGTCGTTCCCCGTTTGACCTTGCGTCTCCAGGAACGCGGTGGGTGGGGTGACACTTCTCTCCAGCTCCCCGGAGGCGATTGGGCGGACGTATTCACCGGCAGCCGTCACACCGGTGACACGCCCCTCGCCTCCCTCCTCTCCGAGTTCCCGGTCGCAGTGCTGGAGCGGATATGAGGCCCGCGGTGTGGGCTCCCCGCCCCGAGCGAGTGGATCTCGTGGTGGAGGGCCGGCGAACCGAGATGGACGAGGGTGAGGACGGCTGGTGGCGGTCCGACCTGGAGCTGGAACCCGGAGCCGACTACGCCTTCTCTCTCGACGGCGGCCCTGCCCGACCCGATCCACGTTCCCGTCATCAGCCGGCAGGCGTGCACGGTGCCAGCCGGGTAGTCCATACGGCGCGGCCCGGCCACGGCAACTGGCGGGGATTCGACCTGCCGTCCGCGGTGCTGTACGAGTTGCACATCGGAACGTTCACCCCGTCGGGGACGTTCGCAGCAGCCGGGGAACGTCTCGCCCACCTGGTCGACCTGGGGGTCGACGCCGTCGAGGTCATGCCCGTCAACCACTTCCCGGGCAACCACGGATGGGGATACGACGGAGTGGCGCTGTTCGCCGTCCACGATGCCTACGGCGGCCCGGCCGGCTTCCAGGAGTTCGTCGATGCCTGCCACTCCCACGGCCTGGGCGTGGTCCTCGACGTCGTCTACAACCATCTCGGCCCCGACGGCAACTACCTGGCCGAATTCGGGCCGTACTTCACGGAGCTCTATCGGACACCATGGGGAGAGGCGGTCAACCTCGACGGCCCCGGCTCCGACCAGGTGCGCCGCTTCTTCATCGACAACGCACTGATGTGGCTGGGCGACTACGGGGTCGATGGCCTCCGCCTGGACGCCGTCCATGCTCTCCTCGATCGCTCCGCCGTGCATTTCCTGGAGGAACTGTCGACCGCGGTCGATGCGCTGGAGCGGCGGATGGGCCGTCCTCTGTTTCTCATCGCCGAATCCGACCTCAACGACCCTCGGCTCCTGTGGGATCCGGCACGAGGCGGCTACGGACTGGAGGCGACCTGGAACGACGACTTCCACCATGCCGTCCATGCCGCCGTGACCGGGGAAACGGATGGTTACTACCAGGACTTCGGGAGGCTGACCGACGTGGCCAAGGCTCTGGAGTCGGCGTACGTCTACACCGGCGACTACTCCCGACATCGCGAGCGGAGTCACGGCCGACCGGCCGACGGCCTGTCGGGCAGCCGCTTCCTCGGGTACGTCCAGAACCACGACCAAGTGGGAAATCGGGCCCGGGGTGAACGACTCGGCCACCTGGTCGACGGTCGCCTGGTGGAGCTGGCCGCCGCCTTGCTCCTGACATCCCCTTTCGTCCCGATGTTGTTCCAGGGCGAGGAATGGTCCGCCTCGAGCCCATTCCCATACTTCTCTGACCACCAGGACACCGGGCTGGCCGAAGCGGTCAGAGAGGGACGCCGCCGGGAGTTCGCCGCCTTCGGATGGGACCCAGCCGACGTACCCGACCCCCAGGACGCCGACACCTTCCGCTCGGCGAAACTCGACTGGTCGGAGATCGGTGTTCTGCCCCACCAGGAGGTCCTCGGCTGGTACCGGGCCCTGACACGGCTCCGCAGGCAGACCCCGGACTTGACCGACGACAGACTCGACCGCGTGCGCACCTTCTGCGACGAAGACCAATCCACCCTGTGGGTTCAGCGGGGAAACGTCGTGGTCGCAGCCAACTTCTCGGACCATCCACGGTCCGTCGAGGTCGGCGGCCTGACTATCGATCTCACCCCCGCCGGCGTCGCGATCACCGAACTCCTCCAATGAGCCTCCCCCACGCCAGCACCTCCCCCGTCGCACGGGCTTGGACCTCCACCTTCGTACCTCTACTTCCGACTCTCGAATGATCGAACACAGCTATATCGACGCCTTCGGCAACGAGCATGACGTCCCCGAGGCGACCATCGACGCCCTCCGATCGGCGATCGGGCCGCCGGCTGACGCCGGCCCACTGGTGATGAGGGCCGGAGAGTCGAGACAGGTGGATGCGGCCGAGATCGTGCTGGAAAACGGCACCACGGTCGAGGTCAGAGGCGAGCTTCCGACCGACCTGCCGCTCGGATACCACCGACTCATCGACGACAACGACGACCGTTCGCTGATCGTCAGCCCGGGCCGCTGCCATGTTCCTCCGAACCGGACGTGGGGCTGGTCGGTCCAGCTGTACTCGGTGCGATCGGAGCTGAGCTGGGGGATCGGCGATATGGGCGATCTCCGTCGTCTGGCCGAATGGGCGGTCGATAGAGGCGCCGGGCTGGTTCTGGTCAACCCGATGGGTGCGGTCGCACCGGTGACACCGCGCCAGCCCAGCCCCTACTTTCCGGCCAGCCGACGCTTCCTCGATCCGATCTATCTCCGGGTCGAAGACGTCGAAGGGGCCGGAGCGGTGGACTTGGATCGAGCGGCCAACGCCGGAAGGGCGCTCAACAGAGGTGAGATCGTCGACCGTGACGATGTTTGGCGAATCAAGGCGGAAGCATTGGAGCGCATCTGGGAGAAGTCCCCTCCCGGTGGCGGGTTCGAAGCCTGGTGTGACGAACGAGGCGGGGCCCTGACCGAGTTCGCCGTGTGGTGCGTTCTCGCCGAGCGTCACGGACCCGACTGGCGGCAGTGGCCGGCGGCCGTTTCCCGTCCGGACCGTCCCGAGGTGAAACGCGTAGCCCAGGAGGATCGCCAACGCGTCCGATTCCATCAGTGGCTGCAGTGGCTGTGCCGAAAACAGTTCCAGGCCGCAGCCGAAGGCCTCCTGTTCATGAACGACCTGCCCATCGGCTTCGACCCGGGCGGAGCCGACGCCTGGACGTGGCAGGACCAGATCGCCACCGGAGTCACCATCGGCGCTCCCCCGGACGAGTTCAACACGCGGGGACAGGACTGGGGTATCCCCCCTTTCACCCCCCATCGTCTCCGGGAGGCCGACTACGCACCCTTCATCCAGACCATCAGGTCCAATCTGGTCCAGGGCGGCGGGTTGCGGATCGACCACGTCATGGGTCTGTTCCGACAGTTCTGGATTCCGGCGGGCGCCGACCCGGCCGAGGGCGCCTACGTCCGCTTCCCCTCCTCGGATCTGCTGGACATCGTCTGCCTGGAGAGCGTGCGCAGCCGAGCGACCGTCGTCGGCGAGGATCTCGGGACCGTGGAGCCCGGAGTACGCGAGGAACTCGCCGAGCGGAGGATGCTGTCCTACCGGCTCCTCTGGTTCGAGCACGAGGAGCCGCAGGCGTGGCCTGAACATTCCATGGCGTCGGTCACGACCCACGATCTGCCCACGGTCGCCGGTATGTGGACCGGCTCCGACCTGGAGGAGCAACAGGCTCTCGGTATGGCCCCGAACGTGGAGTCGACCCAGCGCATCCGCCAAAGGATCGCCCAGATGACCGGCCTCGGAACCGACGCCGACCTACGTGATGTGACGGCTGCCGTCCACCGACTCCTGGCCCGAGCGGGCTCTCGTCTCGTCTGCGCCGCACTCGACGACGTCGCCCTGGCCGAGAGACGCCCCAATCTCCCCGGAGCCGACCACGTGCGACCGAACTGGTCGATTCCACTTCCGGTGGACCTGGAAACGATCGTCTCCGGTTCGCACTCGCGGCGAATCGCGGAGATACTCGCGTCGGGAGGTGACGATGCAGAGACCTGAGGTATGGCCCGGACGCCCCTTTCCCCTCGGCGCGTCCTGGGACGGTGAAGGCACCAACTTCTCACTCTTCTCCGAAGCTGCGGAGAAGGTGGAGCTGTGCCTCTTCGACGAGGACGGCGAGGAGACCCGCGTCCCCTTGGAGGAAGTCGACGCCTACTGCTGGCACGCCTACCTTCCCGGGATCAGAAGCGGTCAGCGCTACGGCTACCGAGTGCACGGACCCTGGAATCCCGCCGAAGGCAACCGGTGCAACCCCGCCAAGCTGCTGATCGATCCCTACGCCAAGGCGATCGACGGCAATATCGACTGGGACCGGTCCTGCTTTCCGTATGCGGAGGACGACCCCGACGCCGCCGACGATTCCGACAGCGGGCCCCACATCCCGAAGTCGGTGGTCGTGAATCCGTACTTCGACTGGAACGGTGACCGGCCACCCGACACGTCCATGGACGACACCGTCATCTACGAGGTCCACGTCAAGGGCTTCACCGCCCGCCATCCCGACGTCCCCGAAGCGCAACAGGGGACGTACGCCGGCTTGGCCCACCCTGCCGCCATCGAGCATCTCCAGCGGTTGGGAGTGACGGCGGTCGAGCTGCTGCCTGTGCACCACTTCGTGCACGACCACCACCTGGTCGAAAAGGGCTTGTCCAATTACTGGGGGTACAACTCGATCGGCTTCTTCGCCCCCCACAGCGACTACTCCTCGTCGGGAACACTGGGCGAACAGGTGACGGAGTTCAAGGGCATGGTGAAGGCCCTCCACGCGGCCGGCATCGAGGTGATACTCGATGTGGTCTACAACCACACCGCCGAGGGAAACCACTTGGGGCCGATGCTGTCGTTCAAGGGGATCGACAACGGCGCCTACTACCGGCTCGTCCCCGATGACCGCCGCTACTACTTCGACACGACCGGGACGGGCAACAGCCTCAACATGCGCCACCCCCACACCCTGCAGCTGATCATGGACTCGCTGCGCTACTGGGTCACGGAGATGCACGTCGACGGCTTCCGCTTCGACCTGGCCGCCACCCTGGCCCGGGAGCTCTACGAGGTGGACCGACTCTCGACCTTCTTCGACATCATCCACCAGGACCCGATCATCTCGCAGGTGAAGCTGATCGCGGAGCCATGGGACGTGGGCGAAGGCGGCTACCAGGTGGGCAACTTCCCGCCGCTGTGGTCGGAGTGGAACGGCCGCTACCGCGACAGCGTCCGCGACTTCTGGCGCAACGAACCGGCGACCTTGGGTGAGATGGCCTACCGCTTCACCGGCAGCTCCGACCTCTACCAGGCCGACGGCCGGACCCCGGTGGCGAGCGTCAACTTCGTGACCGCCCACGACGGGTTCACCCTGAACGACCTGGTGTCGTACAACGAGAAGCACAACGAAGCCAACGGTGAGGACAACGCCGACGGCGAGTCTCACAACCGCTCGTGGAACTGCGGAGAGGAAGGCCCCTCCGACGATCCGGATGTGCGGGCTTGCCGGGAGAAGCAAAAGCGGAACTTCCTCACCACACTGATGCTGTCCCAGGGCGTACCGATGCTCCTCGCCGGAGACGAGATGGGGCGCACTCAAGGCGGCAACAACAACGCCTACTGCCAGGACAACGAGATTTCCTGGCACGACTGGGGGTCGGTCGATGAGGAGTTGCTCGAGTTCACCGCCCGACTGGTGGCGTTGCGAGCGAGCGCCCCGACCTTTCGGCGGCGCAGTTGGTTCCACGGCCGGCGGATCCGGGGGGTACCGGACATCCAGTGGCTGAAGGCCGACGGCGAGGAGATGAGCGACGAGGACTGGGAGTCAGGGCACACCAGTTCGTTGGCCACCTTCCTCAACGGTGACGCCATCGGACAGCGAGATCGACGGGGTCAGCCGATCGTCGACGACTCCTACCTGCTGGTCCTGAACGGTGGCGACGAGACGTTGGAGTGGAAGCTCCCCGCTCGTTTGCACGGGGGCTGGAAGCTACTGATCGACACGGCGGCCGGAGGATTCGTCGACGACCAGATCGAGATCGTCGACTCCTTCACCGTCGATGGGCGCTCGATGGTGGTCTTACTGCATCCCCGGGAGGATTAGCCCTCACGAAGGCGATCGAGGCCATGCCTCGAGCCTCTTGGGATTCGCCTTCCCCCTAGTCTGAGTCGGGTGACGAAGAACCGCCGGGCCGCCACCACCAGCCGGGTCGTCATCGAGGCCGTCACACCCTCGGTGGACTCGGGACGCTTCCCGGCCAAACGACTCCTGGGCGACTGCGTCGTAGTCGAGGCAGATGTCTTCGCCGACGGGCACGATGCCGTGGCAGCTCAGGTGAGGTATAGGCACGAGGACTCCCGGAGCTGGAGAACGGTGCGGATGGAGCCCTTGGCCAACGACCGCTGGGAAGCCCAGTTCACCGTCGATCGGATCGGTCGCTGGCATTACACGGTCGAGGGCTGGATCGACCACTACGCCACCTGGCGCGCAGGGATCCTCGCCAAGGCGAAGGCCGGAGTCGTCGAGGAAGCCGACCTCGAGATCGGCGCCACCCTCCTCGAAGCCGGTGCCGACAGGGCGAACGGAACAGCCAGCGAGTTGCTGGAGGAGGCTGTTCGGACGGTTCGGGACACCAGCTCGGAAACAACGGACCGAGTTGAGGCCGCCACCGACTCCGAGGTGGCTGCTGCCATGCGGCGGTTCCCGGATCGGGAGCGCTCCACTGTCCACGAGGTGGTCTTCTGTCTAGACGTCGATCGCCCGCTGGCAGGCTTCTCCGCCTGGTACGAGCTCTTCCCGCGCTCGTGGGGCGAATCGGGAGCCCATGGCACGTTTGCCGACGTGGCCGCCCGACTCGACTACGTGGCCGACATGGGCTTCGACGTCCTCTACCTGCCGCCCATCCACCCCATCGGAACCACGCACCGGAAAGGCCCCAACAACCGACTCGACGCCGGACCGGACGACCCGGGCGTGCCGTGGGCCATCGGAGGCCCCGAAGGAGGCCACACCGCCATCCACCCGGAACTGGGCGACATCGAGGACTTCCGCAAGCTACGGGATCGGGCGGCGGACCTGGGAATGGAGATCGCCCTCGACATCGCCTTCCAATGCTCTCCCGACCATCCCTGGGTGAAAGAGCATCCCGAGTGGTTCCGACACCGCCCCGACGGCACCATCCAGTACGCCGAGAACCCGCCCAAGAAATACGAGGACATCTATCCCCTCGACTTCGAGACCGAGGACTCCGAGGGGCTGTGGTCGGCCCTGAAGGGCGTCTTCGACCACTGGATCGCCGAGGGAGTGAAGGTCTTCCGGGTCGACAATCCCCACACCAAGGCATTTCCTTTCTGGGAATGGGTCATCGGCGAGCTCAAGGCCGAGCATCCCGACCTGATCTTCTTGTCGGAGGCTTTCACCCGCCCCAAGGTCATGTACCGGCTGGCCAAGCTGGGGTTCACCCAGTCCTACACCTACTTCGCCTGGCGCAACACCGCCTGGGAGCTGCGGGAGTACCTGACCGAGTTGACCCAGGAAGAGCCGGCCGAGTTCTTCCGTCCCAACTTCTGGCCCAACACCCCCGACATCCTCACCGAGTACTTGCAGACCGGAGGGCGGCCCGCCTTCGTCATCCGGCTGCTGCTGGCCGCCACGCTCTCTTCCAACTACGGAATCTACGGGCCGGCCTTCGAGCTGATGGAGGCGACGCCGCGCCAGCCCGGCTCGGAGGAATACATGGACTCCGAGAAGTACCAGATCCGACACTGGGAGCTGGAGCGACCCGACTCCCTCGCGCCCATCATCGGTCGAGTGAACCGGATCCGCCGGGAGCACTCGGCGCTGCAGAGCAACCGGGGTCTGGTCTTCCATCACGTCGACAACGAACAGCTCCTCTGCTACTCGAAGCGTTCCGGCGACGACATCGTGCTCGTCGTCGTGAACCTCGACCCGCGCTACGTCCAGTCGGGCTGGACCAGCCTCGACTTGGAGGCGCTGGGCATGGAGCCCGATCAGCAATTCCAGGTCCACGACCTGCTCGTCGATCGACGCTACCTGTGGCACGGCGCCCACAACTTCGTCCAACTGGATCCGCATGTGATGCCCGGTCACGTCTTCGCTGTTCGACGCCGGGTGCGGACCGAGCACGACTTCGACTACTACCTCTGATCCATGACCGACTCGACCCGCTGGTACCAGGACGCCGTCATCTACCAGCTGCACGTGCGCGCCTTTCAGGACTCCGACGACGACGGCATCGGCGACTTCCGAGGCCTGACCCAGCGTCTCGACTACCTCCAGGAACTCGGGGTGACGGCCGTGTGGCTGCTGCCCTTCTACCCGTCGCCCCTGCGCGATGACGGCTACGACATCGCCGACTACACGGCCATCCATCCCTCCTACGGCACGATGCGCGACTTCACCCGGTTCCTGGACGCAGCCCACGACCGCGGGTTGAAGGTGATCACGGAGTTGGTCATCAACCACACTTCCGACCAGCACCGCTGGTTCCAGCGGGCACGGCGAGCGGCCCCCGGCTCACCCGAGCGGGAGTTCTACGTGTGGTCCGACACTCCCGACCGATACCGGGATGCCCGGATCATCTTCACCGACACGGAGCCGAGCAACTGGACCTGGGACCCGGTCGCCAACGCCTACTACTGGCACCGGTTCTTCTCCCACCAGCCCGACCTCAATTTCGAGAACCCCGCGGTGCACGACGCCGTCTTCGAAGCGCTCGACTTCTGGCTCGACAAGGGCGTGGACGGGCTGCGCCTCGACGCCGTCCCCTACCTCTACGAAGAGGAGGGCACGATGTGCGAGAACCTGCCGGCCACTCACCAGTTCCTGAAGAAACTGCGGGCGCACGTCGACACCAAGTACGACGACCGGATGCTGCTGGCCGAGGCCAATCAGTGGCCGGAGGACGCTGTGGCCTACTTCGGGGACGGGGACGAGTGTCACATGTGCTTCCACTTCCCTCTCATGCCGCGGCTGTTCATGTCGGTGAAGATGGAGAACCGGTTCCCGGTCATCGACATCCTCGACCAGACGCCGGACATCCCCGAATCGGCAGCGTGGGCCATCTTCCTGCGCAACCACGACGAGTTGACCCTCGAGATGGTGACCGACGAGGAGCGCGACTTCATGTACCGGGTCTATGCCGAAGACCCCCAAGCCCGGATCAACCAGGGGATCAGGAGACGTCTCGCCCCTCTGCTGCACAACGACCGTCGCCAGATCGAGCTGCTCAAAGCGCTGCTCTTGTCGCTCCCGGGGACGCCCGTGCTCTACTACGGCGACGAGATCGGCATGGGAGACAACATCTATCTCGGCGACCGCAACGGTGTCAGGACACCCATGCAGTGGTCTCCGGACCGCAACGCCGGCTTCTCCAAGGCGAACCCCCAGCGGCTCTACTTCCCGGTCATCACCGACCCGGAGTATCACTACGAGACCATCAACGTGGAGGCCCAACGGGCCAACGCCTCGTCGTTGTGGTGGTGGACGAAGCAGATGCTGGCCCAGCGACGCTCACTGCCGGCTCTCTCCCGCGGGGATCTCCGGTTCCTGATGCCCGACAATCCCAAGGTCCTCGCCTTCGAGCGGACGCTCGGCGACGACACCGTGCTGGTGGTGGCGAACTTGTCGAAGCGCACCCAGGCGGTCGAGATCGATCTGTCCCACCACGAGGGCATCACCCCGCTCGAGATCTTCGGGCAAACCCCTTTCCCCACGGTGGGCGAACTGCCGTACTTCCTCACCCCCGGCCCATATCAGTTCTATTGGTTCCTGCTCAGCCGGGAGCCGGAGCCCGAGTACGTTCGACCACGGATCCGGTTGCGGGGCGACCTGGACCTCGACGCGGTGCTGCGAGCCCGGACCCAGATCGGGCGGGCCCTCTCCTCGGATCTTCCCAACCGGCGCTGGTTCCGTTCCAAGGCCCACACGATCCGCCAGGTCGAAGTGATCGATGTCATCAGGGTGCCTACCTCGACGGCCCGGCTGGCGTTGGTTCAGGTCGAATACCAGGACCAGGAAGCGGAGACCTACCTGCTGGCGATGGATCTGGTCACGGGCGAAGGAGCCGACTGGACCGAGGCCCACGACACCGACCGGATCATCGCCGAGGTGGCCGGCCCCGACGAGGCTACGGGGCTGCTGGTGGAAGCCGGCACCGACGGATCGGTCGCGACCGCACTCCTCGACCTGGCCCGCAACCGCCGACGTCGCCTGAAGGGATCGAAGGTCGAGATCCGGGGACGAGGGGACCTCGAACGCAACTCCGCCCAGGAAGCCGCTCCCGCCGTGCTCGGAGCCGAGCAATCCAACACGTCGGTGGTGTTCGGGAACGAGCTGATCATGAAGGTCTTCCGCAAGGTGGAAGCGGGCGAGAATCCCGACATCGAGGTCAGCCGCTACCTCACCGAACAGGGCCTCTTCCCACAGGTGGCGAGGGTGCGCGGAGTCATCACCGCCGAATCCGAGCGCGTCCAGTATTCGGTTGCCTTGATCCAGGAGTACGTCGAGAACCAGGGTGATGCCTGGTCCTATTCGGTGGGCCTGGTCGGGAACTTCGTCGACGAAGTGGCGGCGATGCCCGAAGCGAGCCCTCCGGGCCGGATCCGCCATCCCCTCGACCTCGTCGACCGTGAGATCCCGGAATCGATCGCCGACCAGGTCAGCCTGGTGATTCCATCCGCCGAGCTGCTGGGCCGGCGCACCGGCGAGCTGCACGTGGCCCTGGCGCAGCCCTCGGACGATCCGGACTTCGCCCCCGAACCCATGTCGCCCTTGTATCAGCGCTCTCTCTACCAGTCGATGCGATCCTCGGTGAGGCGGAACCTGGCGCTCCTCCGGCGTAGAAAGTCGACCCTGTCCGAGGACACGGCCGAAGCCGCCACCGAGCTGGTCGCCCGAGAAGCCGAGATCCTCGATCGGCTCCGCGAAGTCGCACGCCGGAAGGTCGACTCGGTCAGAACCCGCATCCACGGGGATTACCACCTGGGACAGGTTCTCTTCACCGGCAACGACTTCGTGATCATCGACTTCGAAGGCGAGCCTCTCCGCCCCCTGAGCGAGCGCAGGATCAAGCGCTCCCCACTGAGGGACGTCGCCGGGATGGTGCGTTCCTACCACTACGCCGCCCGATCGGGTCTGATCCAGCGCCTGGAGGAAGGCGTGATCGGGACGGAGGAAGGAGCCCGCCTCGAGCCGTGGGTGGACACCTGGTTCCAATGGGCAGCGGCGGCCTTCTTGGAGGGCTACCTGGAGGCGACCGACGGAACTTCGGTGGTTCCCCGGGACGCGGACGACCTGCGGATGATGCTGGACGCCTACCTCCTGGACAAGGCGATGTACGAACTCGGATACGAGCTCAACAACCGGCCCAATTGGGTTCCCATCGCCATGGCCGGCATCCGCCTCCACCTCACCTAGAGGAAGTCGGAAGACAGAGACGGAAGTCGGATGCCGCGGCTTCGCGACGAAGTCATCCGACGCTCTTGGGTCCGAGGGTCGGCGCGCCAACACGGTTCCCTGATCGCGCTCTCGAGCACCAGTCATCTGCGGAGACGGCCAATCGGGACCTGTGCCCGTGGAACGATGTCGAATGCCCGAGAGCCTTCCCCACGGGTGACCGGTGCTCGCGTCGACCGAGGCGGGCCGAGCGTCATGGTCAGCTGAGTCGCCCAGAGCTACGTCCGACTTCCGACTTCCGACTCACCCGATCAGGGCTAGCGTCGTCGAAGATGAACCTCGACATTCCGTGGGCGGCGTTGGCTCCGATCATCGTGGTCGCCGTGGTCTTCGTCGTGTATTGCCTGGTGGACCTGGCGCGCCACGACGTCAGATATCTGCCGAAGTGGGCTTGGGCGATCATCTGCGTGGTGTCCGTGCCGCTCGGCGGCATCGTCTATCTCCTCGTGGGCCGCGAGCCAGGTGGCAGACGGTGATAGAAACCAGAGGCCTGACCAAGCACTACGGATCCACCGTCGCGTTGGATGGAGTCGATCTGGATGTCTCCACGGGTGCGGTCTACGGCTTGGTTGGGCCCAATGGCGCCGGCAAGACGACCTTGCTCGGCCTGCTGGCAGGTCTCCGGCGCCCCACCGCCGGAGACATCCACATCGAAGCCGAGCCGACCGAGATCGCCGTCCTGTCCGACACCCCGCGCTTCGACCCCTGGCTGACGGGTCGAGAAGCCGTGGAGCTGGCGGCCCACCTCACGGGTGGAGCAGAACGCGTCGACGCGGTCTTGGAAGAAGCAGGGCTGACCGACGCCCAAGAGCGTGCGGTGGGCGGCTATTCCCGAGGCATGCTGCAGCGGCTGGGCGTGGCCTGCGCCCTGGTGGGCTCTCCTCGTTTGATGCTGCTCGATGAGCCCGCCTCCGCCCTCGATCCGTTGGGACGCAGGGAGGTCCTCGACCTGATCGCTCGGCTGCGAGGCAGCTCGACCGTCCTCTTCTCCAGTCACATCCTCGCCGACGTGCAGGAGGTGTGCGACACCGTGGGCATCCTCGACGAGGGGAAACTGCTGTTCCAGGGACCGCTCGACGAGCTGCTCGTCGGCTCGGCCGTCCCCAGATATGTGGTCCGGTGCCGACCGCCCCTGGAGCCGATCCTCGCTTTCCTCAGCCGACAGGAATGGGTCACCGCGGTCGAGGCGATCGGACCGGACGAGCTCGCGGTGACAGTCGAGAGCCTGGAGGACGCCGAGGTGCATCTGATCGGGGCATTGGCCGAAGCGGAGGCCCGCGTGATCTCGCTCCATCCCGAAGGCGTGACCCTGGAACGGGCGTTCTTGGAGCTGACCCGATGAGTCTGTGGCGGCTGGAGTGGCTTCGCCTAACGCGCACGAAGCGCTGGATCGCCCTGGTGGGGGTCTATCTGTTCTTTGGCCTGCTCGGTCCTTTCACCGCCCGCTACATGGCTGAGATCATCTCGTTCGCCGGCGGCGAACTGGAAGGGGCAACGATCGAGCTTCCGCCACCCGTTCCTGCCGACGGCATGATCCAGTACGTGTCTAGTGTCACGCAGATAGGGACGCTGGTGGCGGTGGTGGTGGCGGCCGGGTCGGTTGCGTTCGATGCCATCCCCGAGATGGGTGTCTTCCTCCGGACCCGAGTCAGGGATCTGTCCCGCATCCTCACCCCTCGAGTGGTCGTGGTGACAACTGCGCTCCTGGCTTCCTTTCTCATCGGCGCCCTCGCCGCCTGGTACGAGACCCGGGTCTTGATCGGCCCGCTGGATGCAGGATCAGTGGTGATCGGCAGCGCTCTTTCGATGCTCTATCTGGTGTTCGTCGTTGCCCTGGTCACCGCCGTGGCCCAGCGAGCCCGCACGGTGATCGGAACGGTGATGGTGTCGATCCTGATCCTGCTCTTGCTTCCGATCTTCGGGATATCGGAAGCCGTCGGCCGCTGGCTACCCAGCCACCTGGCGAGTTCCCTCGCCGCCTTGTCCGCCGGGGAAGCGGCCGCGGATTACCTCCCCGCAGCGGCAGTGACGGTCGTCGTGACCGCTGGGCTGTGGTGGCTCGCCCTGGAATTGGCCAGACGGCGCGAGCTCTAGGATCGAACCATCCACCGCGGCGTTCGGAGCCGTGGCCGACGACCAATGATCGCCGGGAACAGCGGCGTATCGGAATGTGTTGGAGTTGGAGATTCCATGACTACCTACCTCCTGCCCACGCGCGGCCCTGACCTGGGGAAACGCTTCGCCAACCTCCTGATCGGACTGGTTGTGTTCGGCCTGGGCGTCGCCCTCATGCTCCAATCAGGTTTGGGCGTGCCTCCATGGGACGTCCTCCATCAAGGGCTCGCCAACCGATTCGGATTGAGCGTCGGGTCGTGGTCGATCATCGTCTCGGTGCTCGTCCTCGTGGCATGGTTGCCCTTGCGAGAACGCTACGGGATCGGCACCGTCCTCAACGCCATCATCATCGGGCTCGCCATCGACGTCGGCACGAGCATTCTTCCCGAGCCCGAACCACTCGGATGGCGAGTGGCGATTCTGGCCACGGGCATCTTGGCCATCGGATTCGGATCGGGCCTCTACATCGGCGCCCGGCTGGGCCCTGGGCCGCGCGACGGCCTCATGACCGGCATCTCCAAACTCGGACCCTCGATCCGGCTGACCCGTACCGCCATCGAGGTCTCGGTCTTGGTGTTGGGCTGGCTCCTCGGAGGCACCTTCGGTATCGGCACGATCGCTTTCGCGATGCTCATCGGTCCGCTGGTCCAGATCTTCCTGCCGCTTCTCGACACTGCTCCCACCCTCCGGACCAGCTGAGCGGAACGCGAAACCCGAGACTTCGAATCGCTTGACACCTGCGAACCGGCACATTATCTAAGACCTGAATCACCTCTCAGGTATTGGGAAGTGTGACGGCTACAGAGGAGAAGACCATGAAGCGATCGAGGATCGGGCTCCTGCTGGTGCTCGCCGTGGTGATGGCGGCATGCGGCGGGGAGACGGCCGACACGTCGACTACGACCGCCGCTCCCGGAGACACCACCGCGACGACGGCAGCCACCGACACCACCACTGCCGAGACGACCGGCGAAACTGGTGACCCGATTCGGGTTGGGATCATCACCTCGACCTCGGGACCCCTCCAGTCTTACGGGGAGCAGTATCTAGCGGGCCTCGAGGCCGGCCTCGACTACGCCACCGATGGCACGGGAGAAGTGAACGGGCGACCCATCGAATTCATCGTCTCCGACGACGGTGGCGATCCCGAGGCCGCCATCTCCCAGGCCACCGACCTGGTAGGCCAAGGCGTGAACATCATCGCCGGCACCGTCGTCTCCGGTGTGGCAGTCCAGTTGGCCGGGTTCGCAGACGAGAACGACATCCTCTACATCTCCGGACCCGCCGCCACCGACGCCATCACCGGCGTCAACGACAACACGTTCCGCTCCGGACGCCAGAGCCTCCAGGACGTGGCCACCGCTGCGGCCCTGGTCGAAGGCGATGGCGGAACGGTCCTCGTGTTCGCCCAGGACACCGAGTTCGGTGCCGCCAACGTCGCCGCCGTCGAAGCGGTGCTCGGCTCTCAGGGTTTCACGGTCGACTCGCTCCTGGTACCTGCCAGCGAGACCGAGTTCACCGGTTTCGCCGACCAGATCAACCAGGCCGCCCCGGATCTCGTCTTCGTGGCGTGGGCGGGAGAGACCTCCGGTGCCATGTGGCAGGCACTCAACCAGCAGAACGTGTTCGACACGGCCCCCGTGGCTACCGGCCTCGGCGACAAGGTCACATGGCCGTTCTACGGTGAAGCGGCCACCGGACTGTCCTTCTTGAACCACTACTTCGAGGGTGGGCCCGACAACGAGATCAACGACTTCATGGTCGAAAATGCCGACGTGGTGGACCTATTCACACCGGACGGTTTCGTCGCGTCCCAGATGATCGTGCAGGCGGTGACAGAAGGAAGCCCCGACGACGTCGCCAGCATGATCACGGCGCTGGAAGGCTGGTCCTTCGACGCCCCGAAGGGCAGCCAGACGATCCGGGAGTCGGACCACGCCATGCTCCAGCCGATGTTCGTCGTGAGCCTGGAGGAGGGCGAGGGGGGCGAACTCGAGGCGGTGCTGATCGATACGCTCGACCTCGAAGCCACGGCTCCCCCTGAAGGCTGAGCGACGCACGATTCTCCGATGACGACCAGCCCGTCCCGTCCCGCTCCCGGCGAGCCGGCGGCCCTGGCCACCCAGGGCCTCGGCTGGGGCGTGGGCGGGCTCGTCATCGTCGAGGACGTCGACCTCACGGTTGCCTCAGGTGAGTTCCTGTCCGTGATCGGGCCGAACGGTGCCGGCAAGACCAGCCTGATCAACCTCATCTCCGGCGTCTACACCCCTCGAACCGGCTCGGTACACCTCCTGGGCGAAGAAGTGACCCATCTGCGACCAGCCGACCGCACTCGCCGTGGGCTGGGCCGAACCTTCCAGACCTCCAGCCTCTTCCCGGGGCTCTCCGTCGCCGAGAACGTTCGCCTCGCCGCCCAGGCCGCGTTGGGCGGAAGCCTCCGTCTGTTCACCGCTCCTCGCCCAAGCGACGAGGCCCATCAGCGCGCCCGCAAGGCGCTTGCAACGGTGGGATTGACCGATCGCGGCGTCGACCGGGTGGGCGAACTCTCCCATGGGGACAAGAGGAAACTCGAGTTGGCGTTGGTACTGGCGGCCGACCCCGAGGTCCTCCTCCTGGACGAGCCGACCGCCGGAGTCTCCGTGGAGGAGACCCAGCCCCTGGTGGAAGTGATCCAGGCCGTCCACGAGTCGGGGAAAACGATCGTCATGGTCGAGCACCGGATGGAGTTCGTAGTGGACGTCTCCGACCGCATCGCGGTCATGCACGACGGACGTCTCCTCACGACCGGCACACCGGATGACGTAATGGCCGACGAGCGGGTGAGGACGGCTTACCTGGGAGGGCGAAAGTGACCGCCGCCCGAATCGCCGACCTCCACGTCTGGAGGGGCGAGGCACACATCCTGCATGGTGTCGGCTTCGAGGTGGCAGCCAACGCCGTGACGGCGCTCCTCGGCCGCAACGGTGTCGGGAAGACGACCACCCTCCTGGCGATGATGGGGTTGCTGCCGGCGAAGGGCTCGATCCAGATCGACGGCGAGGAGACCGTGGGCACGCCCACTCACGAACTGGCTCGTCGCGGAATCGGCTACGTGCCGGAGGACAGGGAGGTATTCGCCGGGCTGACCGTGGCTGAGAATTTCCGTCTCGCCGAACGGCCGGGAGTCGAACCCCGCTACGACCTCGTCTACGAGCTCTTTCCCGACCTCGCCACCCGCCCCGACCAACCCGCCGGCACCCTTTCGGGTGGCCAGCAGCAGATGCTGGCCTTGGGGCGGGCCTTGTTGAATCCGAGCCGCCTCCTCCTGATCGACGAGCCGACCAAGGGCTTGGCCCCGATCGTGGTCGAGCATGTGATGGAGGCCCTGGTGCGGGCGAGCTCGGACACGACTGTGCTGCTGGTCGAGCAGAACCTGTGGGTGGCGGCGGAGCTCGCGACGCATGCCGTGGTCCTCGATCAGGGCACCGTGGTCTACACGGGGGAGATGGCCGCCCTGGCGACCGACGGCGCCCTGGCGGGCCGCTACCTGGGAGTGGAGGTGCGATGAGCAGCTTCGTCCTCTACACGATCACCGGACTCGGTCTGGCCGGGCTCTACTTCCTCCTCGCTTCCGGACTGTCTCTGATCTTCGGGTTGATGAGCGTCCTCAACCTCGCTCACGGGGCCTTCTTCGCCGCCGGCGGCTTCGCCGCCTGGTGGGTGATGGACGCCCTCACCGTCCTGCCGCCCGGACTTCGCTTCGTGGTCGCGGTGGTGCTGGCGGGTCTGGTCGGAATGGTGGCCGGCGCCCTGGTCGAGCGCGGGCTGATTCGGCATCTCTACGGACGCCACGTCGAACAGATCCTCCTGACGATCGGTTTGGGGATGGCAGCGGTGGCACTGATGGGAGGCTGGTTCTCGTACGACCCGCGCCTGCTCTCCCAACCGGCCTGGTTCACCGACACGACCGTGATCGCCGGCGCCAACGTCCCCAACTCCCGCCTCCTGATATTGGGCGTGGCAGCCGTCCTGCTGGTGGGTTTGATGCTGTTCCTCGCCCGCACTCGCCACGGTCTCATCATCCGGGCAGGGGTCGAGAACCCGAACATGGTTCGCGCCCTGGGGATCGACGTCGACCGTAGCTTCACGATCGTCTTTGCCCTCGGCGGCCTGCTGGCAGGCGTTGGAGGTGCCTTGGCGGGCGTCTACTTCAACGGGATCAGCCCGAACCTCGGAACCACCCAGTTGATCTTCGCCTTCATCGTGGTGGTGATCGGCGGTCTCGGCTCGGTCCCTGGGACCGCCTTGGCCGCGGTTCTGGTGGCCTTGACCCAGGTCTACGTGAACAACTACCTGAGCACGGGAGTCGGGAGCATCTCGGTCGTGGGCTTGCTGGCGCTGGTCCTCTTGATCCGACCGCAGGGTCTGCTCGGAAAGGCTGCGCCATGACCCAGCACGTGGATGCGGTGTCCCGGACGGAGCCGGCAGACCCCGCCCTGGTATCGACCGGGAGCCGCCGGGGTCGGTGGGCAGTCGTGCTGGGGACCGTGGTCGCGATCCTGGCGATCCTCCCCTGGCTACCTTTCGGGGTACCCGGCGTGTTCTCCGGGCCCTTCAACACGCCAGGAACCCTGCAAGTGCTGGCAGTCGGCATCACCCTGGCAGCGCTGGCGATGTCGTACGACGTCGTGTTCGGATACACAGGGCTCCTCAGCTTCGGCCACGCCCTGCCGTTCGCGTTGGGCGTCTACGGCACGAACCTGCTCATGACTCACGCCACCCTCCCCTACCCCGTCGCCGGTCTGGCCGCGGTGGCGGGAGTGGTGGTCGTTTCATTGCTACTGGGATCGGTGGCGCTCCGCACCACCGGAGTCGCCTTCGCCATGGTCACCCTCGCCTTCTCCGAGGCGTTCTCGCTCCTGGTCCTGACGGACCCATTGCGTTTCCTGGGCGGGGAGGAGGGTTTGAGCCTGGCTTCCGATCAGGTACCCGACCTGTTTCGGGGAGTCGTGAACGTCCGCTTCATCTACTGGCTGGCCCTGACAGTCGCCGTGGCGGTCTATCTCGTGGCCCGCAAGGTCGTCACGTCCCGAGCCGGCCGGGTGTTCGAGGCGATCCGGGAGAACGAGCCCCGAGTCGAGATGATGGGGCTGCGGCCGTTTCCCTTCAAACTCGCCTCGTTCGTTCTCGGGTCAGGATTGGCGGCCTCGTGCGGCGCCGTCTACCTCCTGGTGGTCCGAGGCGCCAACGTCGGTGTCACGACTCCGGAGTTCACACTGGCGATCCTCGTCATGGTCGTCCTGGGCGGTGCCGGACGGTTGTGGGGTGCCGCCATCGGAGGCTTCGTATACGGGTTGTTGACTCTCCGTCTCTCCGCCGTGGCGACCTCCGATGTGATCGATTCCCTGCCGGGTTGGTTGTCGGGACCGCTCTCCGAGCCGCTCTTCGTCCTCGGGACGCTCTTCGTTCTCCTGATGTTGTTCGCCCCTGAGGGCATCAGCTCCGTCACTTCGCGGATGAGACGGCGATGAGGGCGAGCAACGGAGACGTCCATCTCGAGTGGGAAGAGACCGGCACCGGCTCCCCCGTACTGCTGATCCACGGGTTGGGATACGGTCGATGGGGTTGGGGCCCGCTGGTGGAGAGACTGGCGACTCGGTTCCGAGTCGTGACCTTCGACAACCGCGGCATCGGAGGCTCTTCCAAGCCGGAAGGCCCTTACACCGCTTCGGAAATGGCCTCCGACGCATTGGCCGTCCTCGATGCGGCCGGACTGGAACGGGCCCACGTCGTGGGGACATCGCTGGGCGGCATGATCGCCCAGGAACTGACCCTCGCCCACCCCGAGAGGGTGAACCGACTCGTCCTGCTCTCAACCACACCCGGAGCACCCGACGGCTACCCGATGCCCTCGGAAACTGTCCGACTCCTCGACGAAGCCCAGGACATGGATCCGACCGAGGCGCTGCGCCGATTCGTGGTGAACGCGCTCGGTGAACGGCCCGACCCCGACCTGACCGAGACGATCCTCGAGCTTCGCCGGGCCAATCCGCCCGATCCGGTCGGATGGGCTGGCCAGGCCGCAGCTGGAACCACCTACGCCGGCGAGGGACGCGCCCGTCGAATCGGCGTTCCCACCCTGGTCGTCACCGGGACCGACGACAGGGTGGTCGACCCACGCAACAGCGACCTCTTGGGAGAGATGATCCCCCGGGCCGAGGTCCACCGGGTCGAAGGTGGAGGCCACCTCGTGTTCTGGGATCATCCCGACCAGACCTGTGACCTACTCGTCGATTTTCTCTCATGAACTCCTATCTGACACTCGGAACTTGGATACGTGACCGCGGCCGGCTCACTCCCGACCGGGTGGCGATCGACTTCACGGACCGCACGGTCACTTACGGCGAACTCGACCGGGATTCTTCGCGACTCGCCGCCGAGATGACCGACCGAGGTGTGCGCAAGGGCGACCGGGTGGCGGTGCTGGCCGACAACTGCCCGGAGTACGTGACCCTGTTCTTCGCCTGCGCCAAGGCGGGACTGATCATGACCCCGCTCAACTGGCGGCTGGCCCCTCTCGAGCTCGCCTACCAGATCGACCATTCCGAAACTGCCCTCCTGGCGGTCTCCCGCTCGAGGCTCGAACAGGCACAGCAGGCGCTGGCGAAGGCCGGCCATCGGCCGCCCATCCGCGTCCTCGAGGAAACCCCCTCGGCCGACGGCGACGTCGATGTCGTCGTGGCAGACGACGATCCCCTGTTCCTCATCTACACCTCAGGCACGACCGGCCGACCCAAAGGCGCCGTGCTGACCCACGCCAACTGCTTCTGGACCAACACGGCCATCGATCGGCTGATGGACGTCACCACCTTCGACGTCGTCCTCCAGATCCTCCCTCAGTTCCACGTCGGAGGTTGGAACGTGCAGCCCCTTCTGGCCTGGTGGAAGGGCGCCACGGTGGTGCTGGAGCCGGACTTCGACCCGGGCCGAGCACTGGACCTGATCGAGCGAAAGCGGATCACCACGATGATGGGAGTGCCGGCCACCTATCTGTTCATGGCCGAGCATCCCACCTTCGACATCGCCGACCTGTCGTCGCTTCGCATGGCGGTGGTCGGTGGTGCCCCGATGCCGGAGTCTTTGATCCGGACCTGGAACGAGCGCGGCGTTGCTCTGGTCCAGGGGTACGGCCTCTCTGAGGCTTCCCCCAACGTGCTGGGGCTTCCGCCCGAATACGCCAGGGACAAAGTCGGCTTCGCCGGCAAGGCCTACCCCCATTTGGAGGTGGCGCTCGCCGGCTCTGACGGACAGATCCTCGAAGGCCCCGCCACCGGAGAGCTCCTCGTACGCGGACCCAGCGTCTTCGCCGGCTACTGGAACGACCCCGAGGCAACTGCCGCTGCGCTGAGGGACG
>DATGPZ010000107.1:0-2003 GCA_035304485.1 Acidimicrobiia bacterium
GGCGCAGGCTGATGGCGGCAGATCTGAACGAAATGCTCGGGCTCCCGCCCTACCAGGAGGCGCCGGCTCCATCACAACCGCTGGAGGATGTCGACTTCGATCCGACCGAACTCGATGAGGGTTCAGCCCCGGTCACGGACGGAGAAGACCTCTGGACGGAGTGAAGCCGCCGCACCGGGTGCGGCATCGAGATCACAAGTAGTAGTGGGAGGAGTTCATGTCCTGGCAGCACGCATTGGACGATCTGGAGGAAGCGACCCGTCTTGCACGATCCGGCAAGGGGAATCAGGCCCTGCATGCCGTGGAGCGCGCCATCCACCACTATGGCGCCGAGCTACTGGGCATTTCGGTCACGGAGTTCAAGGCGAGACTGAGAGGAAGTCGCCAACCCGCGGAACTTCTCAGAGCGGAGGGTTTGATCACGCCCGAAGCCCGCGAGCTGCTGGATGGATTCCGGGTCGTCCGGAACGCGGTCGCGCATCCACCGTTTCATTTCGAGCTGGACGGCAAGTCGGTTCTCGGAGGTATCGAGAAGCTGAGGAAGCTCATTCAGAAGGACGAGGCACCATTGCACACGGTCGCGGTCAGAGACCTCTGTGCCGTCGATCCCGAGACGAGCGCCGTTGAGGTGGCAGCCACGATGGCTCGCCGGGACTACAGCTTCGTACCCGTCCTCGATGGATCCTCGCCTGTTGGAACCGTGACGGAGCGGGCTGTCGTGGAGCTGTTCGAGGACGCCGGCAGTGATGCCTCATACCTCGATCGGAAAGTGTCCGACATCATGAAGGAGCCGCTGCCCGTTCGCCAGCCATCGGAGACCGTGCATGGCGTGGTCCCAGAGGTCCTGCGCAACGGTGCGATCTTGGTACCTCTCCGTGACGGCTGGGGGATATTCACGATCTGGGACTACACGCATCTCGCCGTCCAGGCTGGTTGAGCCAGCGGCTCGGCTCAGACCCTGTGACCCTACGTCCTTGCCTGGGCACTCCGACCCGTCATGGGCTCCTTCGCCGGGCGGTGACCGTTTCGGCCATGGCGAGTCCGAACTGCTCTGCTGCCTCCTCGAGAAGGCTGCCGGCATTCGGGCCCCTGACGCCGACAACGCGGCCGTCGGGACGTCGCACGATCGCCGACCCTACCGGCTCTTCGATCGAGCGGATGTGGAGCACGCCCACCGAGGTTGAGAGCCATTCGCCGATCTCTGCTGTCCACCCTCCGGGGCGGCGTCGCGTGTAGGAGGCGAGAGTGATTTCGGATGAGGGATCCCCGAGACAGGTGCAGGTCGAAGAGAGCCCCCGGATCCGGGACCACCACGCCCCGGAGATGAGGCCTATTGGAACGAGGGCGTCGAGGATCTCGGGGCTGGTCCCGATCGGCTCCCCGAGGAGTTCACATGCTTCTGCGAACAAGATCGTGAGGCCGCGCTCCAGGGGTGGAACCGGCTCCTTCGGCACCGGGCCGTGCTCCAAGCCGACCTTTCGACTCCAGCCGCCAACGGAGTCGACGTAGAGACTGCAGGCTCGGCAAGCGCTCCTGTCGGAGCCAATGATGCAGCCTCCCAGCACGACGTCGGGAGAGTCGGACCGGCTGGGATAACCGTAGGCGATGGGAACCAGCTGATCGGTTCCACAACTTGGACAGGGCTGTCCCCAGATCGTGGGACCGGGGTGACATTCGCAGTCCCATGTGTCCGGCTGACCGCAATTGCACTCCCAGGTCTCCTTCTTCCACGAATGCCAGGATCGTCCGGATGGGCCGATTGCTTTGTCGAGCAGCTCGTCGTCCCTGTGAACTTCGATCCCGGATCCAGCCAGGAAAGAAGCGACGCCCTCGGGGTCGGGCCAATCGACTACGAACCCCTCCATGGTGGGGCGGCTCTCAGGCTTCAGGGACTCTGGGAGGTTGGAGATCAGGGGAGCGAACTCCGCATCGCCCATATAGGCCCAGTTCTGGTCTTCGTACCAGTAATGCCAGTCATCGCGCTCGGCCGCGGCCCGGTTCCA
>DATGPZ010000108.1:0-38540 GCA_035304485.1 Acidimicrobiia bacterium
GGTGTATCGGCTGATGCTCGCCCACTCCGTCCCGATCGAGGACGCCAACACCGTTCGCATCCACCTCTCCGCCCTGAAGGGAGGGCGCCTGGCGGCTGCCGCACCCGGTCTGGTCACCACCCTCGCCATCTCCGATGTGGGCCCCAAGCCCGAACTGATCGCGTCCGGTCCCACGACACCCTCTGGAACCGGGCCTGCGGACGCTCTAGCCGTCCTCGAACGGCACCGACTCGTCGACGCGGTACCGGAAGCGGTGATCAGCCATCTCCAGTCGGCCGCTCCTCCCCCGCCTGTAGATGGCGCGTTGCTGGTCGTCGCCGACGGTGCCATGGCAGTCGAGGCCGCCGCCAGCGAGATCCGCCGACGAGGTGTTTCCGCTCGTGTAGTCACCACTCAGCTGAGCGGCGACGCGCGTGAACGCGCCGCCTGGTTGGCCCGAGCGCCGGACCCCGGTGAGGTCGTCCTGGCCGCGGGCGAGACGACGGTCGAGGTCCGGGGACCTGGGTTGGGCGGCCGAAATCAGGAGGCTGCGTTGGCCGCCGCCCTGGCCATCGAGGGAACCGATCTCGTCTTCGCCGCCTTCGGCACCGATGGAGTGGACGGCCCCACCGACGCCGCAGGGGCAATCGTCGACGGCGAGACCGCTGGCCGGATTCGCGCCTCCGGCGTCGACCCTCGGGTCGCCCTCGACACCAGCGATTCCCACACGGCTCTGGCAGCGGGAGGCGCCCTCATCCGGACGGGCCCGACAGGGACCAACGTGGCTGATCTCTGGATGACCGTCTCCCCGCCCGGCTAGCGACACCCCGCCCGGCCTCCTCAGCTCCAGGACGACTCCTACAATCCCTCGACATGGAGGCTCTCGAGGCCTCGAGGCGAATCTACGACCTCCTCGTCGGGGTCGCCCGTCACCCGGCGCCTAGGATGCGCGCTTGGACCGGCGACGAGTGGGGGCCAGAGGAGGCACGCTCCACGATCGTTCTCCAACATCCGGGCGCACTGGGAGCGCTGCTCCTGCCCCCTTCGGATATCACGGCCGGCGAAGCCTACGTCTACGACGACATAGATCTGGAGGGCGACATCATCGCCGCTCTGGAGTTCGCAGCCGACCTGGTGGATGCCGGCCCGGTGACCCGACTCCGGGTGCTGCGTCTGGCGAGGACGCTGCCGCCCGAGCGACGTCGAACCGAAGACCAGCGCCCCCGATTCACGGGGCGCCTCCATTCGATCCGCCGGGACCGGGCCGCCGTCTCACACCACTACGACACCGGCAACGACTTCTTCGCCCTCTTCCTCGATCCGGCGATGGTGTATTCGTGTGCCCACTTCCTGGACCCCGCCGAGCCTCTCGAGGTCGCCCAGCGGCGCAAGCTCGACCTCATCTGCCGCAAGCTGGAGCTGCGGCCGGGAGACCGATTCCTCGATGTCGGCTGTGGCTGGGGCGGCCTCGTCATCCACGCTGCGCGCCATTACGGAGTCGAAGCGACCGGTGTGACTGTCAGTGGCGAGCAGGCAGACGAGGCGAGGAAACGGGCGGTAGACGCGGGCGTCTCGGAACGGGTCCGCATCGTCGAGGACGACTACCGGAACCTGGACGGCCGGTTCGATGCCATCGCATCCGTCGGAATGGTCGAGCACGTGGGGCCTGCGAAGCTGGCGGAGTACTTCGGACATCTACGAAGACGCCTCGCGCCGGGAGGACAGCTCCTCAACCACGCCATATTCACCCGTTCGCGCAAGCCCCAACGCGGGCCGTCCTTCGTCCGCACCCACGTTTTCCCCGACGGTCAGCTCCATCGGGTCGAGGACGCGATCGCCGCCGCCGAGGAAGCCGGCTTCGAGCTACGGGACGTGGAGATGCTCCGCGAGAGCTATGCCCTCACACTTCGTCATTGGGTACACAATCTCGAAGACAACGCCGACGAGGCTCGCCGTCTCGTTGGCGACCGGGTGTATCGCATCTGGCGGCTCTACATGGCGGGCTCGTCGGTGGCCTTCGACCGCGGCGCCATCACCGTCGGCCAGCTTCTGCTGGCGGATCCGGCCCGCCCGTGGCAGTTCGGGCGCCGACGCCTGCTGGCGAGCGACGATCAGTGACCTGAACCACCGACGACCGCGTAGTTTCCCTGCCCAACGCTGGTTTCGGTTTCGCGAGGTGTGGGTAGGAAAAACGCGCTGTGTTGCCTATCGATCGAGACCCAAGACCGACCCCGGAGGATGGGGACCGAGTGGCGCCTCGGGCGATTCTCGTCGCCTCGGCTTTCCTGGTCGCCGGTGTGGTGACGATCGTGCTCTTGCTGGCCGTGCTCGAGACCGGAGGTGGCCCCGCTGGTGGCTGATCGCACCAGCCCCGTGTCAGGAATTTCCTCCGTTTTCGATCGATTCCGAATCCGGTTTCGACCTGCGCAGGATGATGAGGGAGGCATCGTCCCGGACCACTCCGCGGGCACGTCCGACAGACTCCTGCAGACACCAGTCTGCGATTCGGTCGACATCGGCGTAGGGGCAGCGGCGCAGAGCTTCCAGGAGATCGTCGACCGTCGCCACCGAGATCTCGTCCGACTTGGCCCCGTCGAGGGTCGGATCGGCCAAGCCGTCCGAGAAGACGAGGAGTGTGTCGCCCTCGTTGAGGACGGCCACCCCTTCCTCCCAGGAGCCGTCGTCATCGGTGAGGAGGACCGGCCCCGTTGGCTCATAGAGCACGACGTCCCGGCCCGAGCGGTGGATCATCGGTGGACTCCCCGCCGAGGCATACAGGACCGCCCCGGTGCGGGTGTCGATCTCGGCCACGGTCACGCTGGCCATCATGTGGGGCTCATCCAGGACCCAAGTCGACTGGGCGATGGCACCGGCCGGACCGGCACCGTTGCGCAGCGAATGCTGCAGGGCGTCGGCGAGCCGGGACGCAGCTACCGCCGGATGAGCGCCGTGACCCACCACATCGATCAACACGGTGGCCAGACGCCACTGACCGAGGGGGATGGTGAGTACGGAGTCACCCGCCAGCCAACCCTCGGCCGGCCGGAACCTGACTGCCACGTCGACGCCACTGATGTGGGACGTGTGACGGGAGAGCCGCGACAGCATCACTTCGACGATCTCGGCGTCCCTGACCACGGCGGCGGTCGCTCGATCGGCCAGATCCTGGGCCTCGGCTTCGCCACGAGTGGCACGGGAGACGGCCGCCGCCGTGGCGAAGAGGGCGACCATCAGCACACCACTCGCCATGACGGCCGCGAAGGCAAAGGCCCTGGGTTGGGACTCCGGGGTGGTGGAGGCCAGCAGGATCGCGACGCCCGCGGGAGGAGCGGCCAACACGATGGGAAGCAGGCGACGCAAGACGATGCCTCCAGGCCAGGGGCTGATGATCGGCTGGGTCATGCCGAGGGACGGTCGGGCCAAGACGATCGCGGCGCAAAAGAGGATGGTCAGGATGGCGGCGCTGATCGCCATTCGCCCGTATCCCACGGGGAATCCCCGGAGGGAATCGTCTCCGTAGGCAAAAGCCACGACCACCGTGGCGCCCACCAGGCCCGCCACCATGCTGAGGAGCTGACCGATGACGTGCGCGACGTAGAAGCGGCCCGACAGGAGGAGGATGGCGAGGCCACCTGCCGCCAGCACCGCCCCTTCGTTCAGGGCAGGGCGGGCCGGCTGCTCTCCTCCGACCACGTCCGGCGCGGTGAACGTGGTGAGAAGCCAACGGGGAAAGTCCAGATCGAGGAGGTTGGCGACGATCACCCCCACTCCGGCCGCGGCGACCGACAACGCCAACAAGCGCCCCAGCCAACGGACCCAACTGCGGTGGTTGATGAGGGCGCACAACACGGCGACACCTCCCACCGTGAACATGAGCGCCGTGGCCGGCTGCATCGGCCGAACCGTCAGCCGTGGAACCCATTGAGCGAGGACTGGCGTCTGGAGGAGCCGAGCCACCAACCCCAGCATCCCTCCTGCCACCACCAACCATGCCGCCGCGGTGGCCACCGCCGTGAAGCGCGTTCTCAGGTGTGGATCTACTTCGCCGTAGAGGCGTCGTTGGCCACCGGTCTCGGTCATACTTTCCGTTCGGGGAAGTCGCGGCTGTTGTTTTCGACGCTACTAGCCGGGTGTTCGCAGCGACCGCAATCTCACCACGGCTCGGGAGACACGTGAAATGAGTGACCACCGAGCCGACCAGATCGTTATGACCATCCACGCCGGTCCCGAGGCACCGAGCGAGGCGCGCAGAGCAGTGGAGGACGTCCTGGAAGGAAACGGCCGGCTCGACGACGCCCTGCTCGTGACGAGCGAGTTGGTCTCGAACACCGTCCTCCACAGTGGAATCGACGACGGGGAGCCGATAAGGCTCGTGGTGAGCCGGAGATCGGGCCGGATACGGATAGGCATGTCGCATGCCCGAGCCGGCGATCGACGCAGCCCACGGCGAGCTCGCCACGGCAAAGGCTACGGGCTGTCCATCGTCGGGCAGATCGTCGAACGGTGGGACGTGGAGCACCGGGGCAGCACGACCGAGACCTGGTTCGAGCTGTAGCAACCTCTGATCCGGGCTATTCTCTGCCCTCGTCTCCCAATGACTGAGGGTAATCGTTGACCACTGGCCCCAAGTACCGAATTGACGTCGACTCGGAAGGCCCTGTCCGGCGTGTCATAGCCTCGGGCGAGATCGATCTGGCGTCCGCCGGCGAGCTCGAGACCGCCCTGACGGCAGAGCCGGAAGCAACCGTGATCGCCGATCTCTCCGATGTCGGGTTCATCGATTCCACCGGGCTGCGTTCCCTCCTCAGTTCGCAGGAAGCTGTGACCAACGCGGGAGGACGGCTCCTGCTCGTCTTCGATGACGGGCCCGTGGAACGGATCCTGAACCTGACCCGGTTGACGGACCGATTCGAAGTGCATTCCGATGTGGAGGCCGCAACTCGGGCGGTGCTATGACCCCCGGGTCCCAGACCCGAAATCGGACCACCACCCGGATCGAACTCGAGCCCACGACGGCTGCCCCCTACCTGGCCCGCCGGCTCGTTGCCGCTTTGGTGGATCGAGGGCCCTCGATCAAGGCCGTGGACGCTGCCCTTATGGCGTCGGAGTTCGTGACCGCCGCGTCTGGCGGTGACGAACCGATCGTCCTGGTCGTCGAGCGGACCTCGGCGACGGCCCGAGTCCAGATCGAGGCCGGCATCGGACCGGCCACCGATGAGCTCACTCGCACCATCCTGGACCGCCTGGCCGATCGCTGGGCGGAAGGGCCACCACCCTGGTTCGAGCTGGATCTCCTCCGACGGATACGGCTCGACGATCTCTCGGAAGACGATCTCTGGGAGCGGGTCCAGACCGATCGGGCTGCCCGGGATGAGATCTTCGCCCGCTATGAGGGCTTCGCCGGCGCCATCGCTCGCCGCTATCGCCGCTCAGGCGAGGGAGCCGACCTCGACCAGGTCGCATACATGGCGCTCGTGGCCGCCATCGACCGCTTCGACGCTTCGCGGGGAGTCAAGTTCTCGACGTTCGCCGGCAAGACCATCAGTGGCGAGCTGAAGAAGTACCTGCGAGACACGGCCTGGGCGATGAAGGTCCCGCGCAGTCTCAAGGAGTCTGTCCTGGTCGTCACGAAGGACAAGAATCGGCTGACCCAGGAGCTGGGTAGGGCGCCCACACTGGAGGAGATCGCTGAGACCACGGGGCTGTCGGTCGAGGAGGTCCAGGAGGCTCTCGACGCCGGTCAGGCCTTCGGGGCCATGTCTCTCGACGCCCCTCTGGGAGACGACGGTGCCACACCCGTAAAGGACACCATCGGCGAGGAAGACGAGACCTTGCTCGATGCCGAGCACTGGTGGATGATCGAGCCGATCCTGAGCCAGCTCTCGGAGCGGGACCAGCAGGTCCTCCATATGCGGTTCTTCGAGGACATGAGCCAATCGGAGATCGCGGAAGTGATCGGGGTGTCCCAGATGCAGGTGTCACGCATCCTCTCGTCGATCTTCGCCCACATCAAGTCGGAAGTCTCGGTGGACTGAGGCCGTTTCCGGAGTCCATGGCCGGGTAGTGCACCGGCATGGGATCGATCGCGATCGGGACCTCCGGATGGTCGTATCGAGGCTGGAAGGGGTCCTTCTACCCGGACGATCTCCCTCGACGCCGACAGCTCGATCACGTGACCTCCAGTTTCGACACGGTCGAGCTCAACCGGACCTTCTACAGCCTCGCGAGCTCCGCCACCTGCCGCCGTTGGCGCGACGCGGCACCGCCGGGCTTCCTCTTCGCCGTGAAGGGAAGCCGCTTCATCACCCACAACAAGAAGCTCGCCGACGCGGGAACGGCCTTGGCCAACTTCTTCGCATCGGGGGTCTTGGAGCTGGACGATCATCTCGGCCCGTTCCTGTGGCAATTGCCGCCTGCTCAGCAGACGGATCCGGAGCGGCTAGAGCCCTTTCTGGCTGCTCTACCTCGGGATATCCGGTCGGCTCGACTTCTAGCCCGCGCCCACGACGACCGGGTCTCTGACCCGGGGTTCGGCAGTGCCGATGACTCGATGCGGCTTCGCCACTCGATCGAGTTTCGCAACCCCGCCTCTCTCAACCGGGACGTGGTCGAGGTGTTGCGACGCCATCGGGTAGCGCTGGCGTTCTCCCATTCCACCGCCTGGCCGTACACCGAGGAAATCACCGCCGACTTCGTCTACCTGCGTCTGCACGGCCCCGAGGCTCTCTACGACAGCGGATATGGAGAAGAGGCATTGAAAGGGTGGGTCGAGCGCATACTCGCTTGGAGCCGCGGCGACGAACCCGAAGACGCGCACCGAATCACCGATTGGCCGCCACCGCCGGCCGGATCTCGGGACGTCTTCGTGTACTTCGACAACGACGGCCACGCTCACGCTCCCCATGACGCTCTGGCCCTCCGACGACTGGTACACGAGGCGCGGCAGAATTCGATCTAGATTCCAGGTACGGCGATCTGGAGGTGTCAGGTGCTCGGAGCCAACGCTTGGCGATTCGGCCGCATAGGCGGGATCGAGATCAGGATCGATCCATCCTGGAGTGTCATAGCGGTGCTCGTCGCCTACTCCTTCTACGTCCTTTTGTCGTTCGAGTTTGCCGACCTCGCCACGACCACCCAACTGGTTCTGGCGATCCTCATGGCCGTCGTCTTCTTCGGAAGCGTCCTCCTCCACGAACTGGCCCACTCGTTCATGGCCCGCGCCCGGGGTGTGGAAGTCCACGGCATCACCCTCTTCATGTTCGGAGGCGCCACCCACGCCGACCTCGAGACCGAAGACCCGAACGACGAACTCGCCATAAGCGCCGTCGGTCCTCTCAGCAGCGCCCTCATCGCCGCAGTGTTGTGGGGAGTGTCCGCCCTAGCCGGCGATGGACCGATCGGTTTCGGGGCCGGCTGGCTGGCAAGGGTCAACTTGGCGCTCGCCGTGTTCAACCTGGCCCCTGGTTTCCCGCTCGACGGCGGCCGCGTGTTGCGCTCTCTCGTCTGGCGGTCGACCGGCGACATGGTCAGGGCCACCCGCGTCGCCTCCAGGGCAGGTCAGATCGTCGGCTGGCTCATCATGGGCGTGGGCATTCTCCAGGTCCTCTTCCTCGCCAACCTGATCGGAGGCTTGTGGCTGCTGGCGATCGGGTGGTTCTTGACCCAGTCCGCCCAGGCCTCGTTCCTGCAGCTACAGATGCGTCGACTTCTCTCGAACGTGCCGGCTGGAAGGTTGATGTCGGGCGACCTGACTGCGATGCCGAGCGACATCAGCATCCGGCAGGCCGTCGACGACTACTTCATGCGTCACGACTACAACGCCTTTCCGGTCCGGGACGGCCACGGGGTGTCGGGGTTGGTGACGCTCTCGGCCATCCGCCAGGTTCCTCGAGACGACTGGCACCGCCCGGTCAGCAACGTGGTCGAGCCCTTGTCAGATGCCTGCACCGTCCAGAAGACCGAGACGATGGAAACGGTTCTGGAGAAGCTGACCGCCAACCAGCAGCATCGTGTCATCGTCATGGACGGAGATGAAGTAGTCGGCATCATCACCCCGAGGGATCTGGCGCGCTGGCTGGAGCGGTCTCAGGATCTAGGACTGACCGGATCGCTCAGGTGACTACCGCCCGAACGGCATCGGCTACCTCGGCGAACCGGCGCACCTGGGTCTCTGCGTCGTCGCCGAGCACGAGCAGGAACCCATCGATTCCCTGCTCGGAGAGCGAGACGAGCTGGCGCTGCCAGTGGTCACCGTCTCCGACCAGCAGCCCTTCGGCAGGGCCTGGCCGAATCGTCCCGGCGACGTTGTAGATTCGGCGGATGTCGGACGGTGATCTACCCGCCTCGCGGGCGGCGCGGTCTATTGCCCGCATCGACTCGGTCAGCCGTTCCGGCGGCAGGTAGGCGCTCGACGGAACCCACCCGTCACACAGTCGGCCGGTCAGTTCCAGCATCCGGGGACCTCCAGCACCCGTCCAGATCTCCAATTCCGTCGTGGGTACGGGTCCCGAGTGAACTCCAGCCAGGTGGTGGTGAACGCCCGGCACCCTGAGACCGCGTTGGCCCGACCACAGGGCCCGGATCACGGGGATGGCCTCCTCGAAAGCGTCGACGGCCTGACCCGGAGTGAGCTGCGGTCCCCCCATCGCCGCCACCGCTTCCAGGAACCCACCGGCACCGATGCCCAATACGAACCGTCCGGGAAACATCACATCGATCGAGGCCGCGGCCTTGGCCAGCATCGCCGCTCCCCGCAGAGGCAGATTGGCGACGTCGGGAAAAGCCACGATCCGCTCTGTTTCGGCCAAGAGCACCGGTAGGAGCGAAAAGGTGTCGAGGAAGCGCCGTTGATAGGGATGATCCTGGACGCCGACCAGGTCCAGACCGAGTTCGTCGGCCAGCTTCACCAGACGCAGGATCTCGTCGAAGTCGGCGGCCGACGGCGTCGGGAAGATTCCAAACAGTGGACGTCCCACATGGACAACCTAGCGAGGCGTCCGCGACTCGGGAATCCAGGTTTGGGAGTGAGGGCGGAGGGTACGGCGGCGGTCCGAGAGGAGACCGATGATGCCGTACCTAGCGACGGGGCCTGCGGACATCCGCGACATCTTCGTCGAAGCCGTCAACGCCAAAGACCCGGACATGTTCACGTTGGCCGACGTCGCCGTGCCCGACGAGATGATCGACCGGGCTCTGGAGGTGATGGAGCGCTGGCCTCGACTGATGCTCAGCCGGGGTGGGATCGGACTGGAGCCGGTCGCTGTGATCTGGGTGCCGGACGACGATGATCGCTACACCCCGGTCGGGCACGTGATGTTTGCCGTCGAAGACGGTGCAGCCCGGTTCGACGTGGTCGACGGGCCGCGGCCAGGGTTGATCCCGGCATCCTTGCCGGCAGGAATCGAAGCGATGGAGCCCGCCGCGTTCTGAGATCCGAAACGGGGCGTTTTGCGCCCCGTTTCGGTCTTAAGAACGCGCATCGATGCGTTCGTGCCGGGACGAGGGTTCGTGTCCGTCACCATCCGAGTGTGCCACGTCGAGGCACTGCGGGGGTTTGTAGTTGCCGTCTCCGGGTAGCTCCTCACATCAGGAGGTAGCGACATGACCCACGATGAGGCCCAGACGGTACGACGATCGAGATCGGTCGGCAGGCGAACGGTGACGATCGGCCAAATCGTCGCCGGGTTGCTTGGGCTGTTCCTGGTGATAGTGGGAGGGGTCGCAATGGCTCGTCTCGGTTTCGAGAGGCTCACTGGCGACACCACCGAGGTACTCGGCATAGGCCATACCCTCGCCCTCGGCATCATCGACGTGATCGTGGGGTTGATCTTCCTCAGCGCCGCCACCACGTCCTTCGGTGTCCGCTCCACTCTGATCGGCCTCGGCTCCCTGGCCTTGGCGTTCGGGGCCGTCGTAACCATCGAGCCATCGCCATTCGACGACTTCCTGGGAGACGGACGTCCGCTCGGTGTGCTGTATCTGCTGGTGGGTATCGTCGCCTTGATCGCCGGCCTGACGACACCGTCCTATGTGACAGAGGAAGCAGCCTTCCGGGAAGAACGCGTGGACGAAGAGCACACCGTTCCATGACCGTGACGGCCTCAGCACAGGCTGGTTTGGCTTCTCCCGCGTAGGGTATGGACATGCCTGTACGCGATCGGGAGATGTCTCCATGGGAACGATGTCCGACAAATCAGAGCTGATCTCGACCCTCTCGGGTCGGCTGGCTTCATTGATCGATCTGGCTCTCACTCTCAAGCACGTCCACTGGAACGTCATCGGCAAGGACTTCATCTCGATCCACGAGATGCTGGACCCGCAGGTGGACGCCGTGCGCGGCATGATCGATGAGACGGCCGAGCGGATCGCCACTCTGGGCGGTTCACCCAAAGGCACTCCGGGCGCGGTCGTCGAGGAGCGCACCTGGGACGACTACCCCCTCGGTAAGGCGTCGGTATTCGAGCATCTCCAGGAACTGGACCGGGTGTACGCGGGCGTGATCCAGGACCATCGCAAGGCCCAGGAGTCGATCTCGGAAGTCGATCCGGTGAGCGAGGATCTGATCATCAGCCAGCTCCGAGAGCTGGAGCTGTTCCACTGGTTCATCCGCGCCCACCTCGAGAGCACCGACTCCTGACCCGCTAGACATAGAACCGTTCCAGAGACACGTTCTGTGGTCCGGATCTGACGGTGAAACCGTCAGATCCGGACCACAAAAGCGCGCTCGAGAGCGCTCGGGTGGGTGGCTCGTCATCCGCGGTTTATCCCCCTCGGACTCGGGGAAGATCTATCGCATCGTGAACTACACCCACGACGTCGAGCACGACCGGGTCGAGCGTTCGCTTCGTCCACGGTCGGCTGCCGGCAGCGCCGTTGCCTTGGCGAGTCTCGGTGCCCTGGCCGGCGCGGCGATGGGCGCGTGGTTCGCTACCTCAGGATGGAGTACCGGACCCATGGTCACGACTCCGACTCTCGCTCTCGCCGGTTCGCTGGCTGCCTTCCATCCTCACCGGCGGATCCGACTCCGAACCTTCGATCGCAGGATTGCGCAGGCCCTAGGCACACTGGCATTGTCCCTGCTCGTTGCGGGGGCCATCACCGGCCATCCGATGGTCGTCGCTTCGTCACTTTGGGCCATGACCACCACGACGATTCTCGTCGTGACGTTGGCCCCTCCCGAGAATTGACTTGACTTGAAGTCGACTTGAACTTGTAACTTGGCGGGTCTGAACGCTCATAGCTCGCATGAGTGTTCTCCACTGCGAGACCAACCCAACGCAAAGGAGAACCCGATGACACGTCACCTACAACCGCTCGACCTGGAGCGCCTGCGCCGCGCCTTCCCAGGCACCGTATTGGGCCCAGGAGATGACGAGTTCGACTCGGCTCGGGACGTCTTCTACGGCGGAGAGGATGTGATCCCCGCCGCCGTTGCCCAGGTCGAGTCGGCCGAGGACGTCGCCCGAGTCGTGACCTTCGCCGCCGAGAACGGCCACGAGATCGCCGTCAAAGGCGGCGGCCACAGCCTCGCCCGCCTGGCCACGACCAGCGGCGGAATCGTCATCGACCTCGCCCGTATGAAAGGTCTGGAGATCGACCCCGCCGGCAAGACTGCCTGGGCCCAGGCCGGCCTCACGACCGGGGAGTACACCAAGGCGGCCGGCAGCCACGGGCTCGCGACCGGGTTCGGCGACACGCCGAGCGTCGGTCTGAGCGGGATCACCCTGAGCGGAGGGATCGGTTTCCTGGTCCGCAAGCACGGCCTGACCATCGACAGTCTTCTCGCCGCCGAAGTGGTGACGGCCGACGGGCGGATCCTGCAGGTGAACGAAGAGAACGAGCCGGACCTGTTCTGGGCCCTTCGTGGCGGAGGCGGGAACTTCGGAGTAGTGACGCGCTTTCAGTTCCGGCTCCACGAGGTGGACGAGGTAGTGGGTGGGATGCTCATCCTGCCAGCCACCGCCGAGGTGGTGGCCGGATTCGTCGAGGAAGCGGCGGCGGCTCCTGACGAACTGTCGACCATCCTCAACGTCATGGTGGCACCACCGCTCCCCTTCATTCCGGAGTCGGTGCACGGGAAGAAGGTGGCGTTGGGGTTGCTGGCGTACACCGGCGACGTCGATGCAGGCCAGAAGGTCATGGACCGCTTCCGCGGACTCGCCGAGCCCTTGGTCGACACCTTGGCGGCGATCCATTACCCGGAGCTGTTCATGGAAGAGGAGGACGACGGACCACCGTTCAAACCCCAGAGCGCTAGCCGGAACGCCTTCATCGACAGCTTCGACGACCAGGCTGCGGCCTTCTTGGTCGATGCACTCGACGAGGCGCCGGCGATGATGACCGCCGTCCAGATCCGGGCTCTCGGTGGCGAGATGGCACGGGTGCCCGCCGAATCGACCGCCTTCGTTCATCGCGATCGCCCGTTCATGGTGAACCTCGCTGCGATGTACATGGATCCGGCCCAGGCCGACCCCACGGCCGACTGGATCGTCCGGACGGCCGACGGGCTACTGGGAGACGACTACGGGAGCTACACGGGATTCATGACCAACGAGGGCTTCGACCGCGCTTATCCGGGCGCCACAGGAGCCCGGCTGCGCACCGTGAAGCGAGCGTACGATCCCGACAATCTCTTCCATCGCAACCACAACATCGAGCCCGCCTGAGGAAGAGACACGAGACGGAGCCGTAGCCGCGGAAGCGACCGTACGCTGCGCGGGTGGATCTTCCTGCCCGCCTGATCGATGAGATCGTCTCCGGCAACTGCATCGCCTTCATAGGAGCCGGTTTCACTGCCCCGGCGGTTCCCCAATGGCGGAGCCTCCTGGCGGAGTTGGCCGACGCAGAACTCGGAGACCCGGCCATCGCTCGAGGAGTGCACGCCATGATCGAGGGAGGCTCGAGCAGGGATCTGGGCGCCGCCGCCCAGACCCTGCGCGACTCCCTCGGTGAGGAGAGGTTCTTCGCCATAGTGCGAGAACGGCTGGCCGACCCTCCGCTCGACGACACCATGCGGCGCCGCCTGGCACAGCTGGGCGGGATCCCATTCCGGGCGATTCTCACGACGAACTTCGACGGTGTCCTCCCCGGCGAACCGCCAGACCGTCAGGCCTATCTGGACGTGCTGCGGCCGAGCGGTCATCGCTGGTGGGACGAGCGCTTCTGGGACCAGAACCAGGCCGGAGCGCGGGTGGTGAAATTGCACGGGTCGGTGAGCCAACCGGAGAGTGTCGTCTTCACCCACCGCGACTACCGTCGCCTCTACGCCAGTCCCGCCTATGCCACCTTCCTGCGCTCGGTGATGGCGTCGACCACCGTGCTCTACATGGGCTTTTCGTTCAGCGACGCCTACCTGAACGAGCTTCGGTCCGAGATCCTGGCCCTCCTCGATCATCAGGGCGGGGATGTGCCGGTGGCCTACGCCATCATGAACGATCCGACCGAGGCCGAGATCGAGTACAGCCGACGGCATGAGGGCATCGAGATCCTTCCGGTCGAAACCAAGGGAGGCGACGACTACTCACAGTTCGATCGCTACCTCGAGAACTTGTATGAGGCGACGAACCCGAAGCAGCGCCTCGCCCGCCTCGTGAGTCGACGGAAGATCGTGTGGGTCGGTCCCCGCCACCGGGCCCTCGAACGGCTCGAGCAAGCGGCCGCTCAGAGCGAGATCGGCACGACGTTGATCTCCGTACCGACCTTCGACGTGGCGGACACGGCGAACGTCGACCTACTCATCTGGAACGGACCCCCGCGAGACCTGCCGGCGACACCGCCGATCCGGATCGTCTTCCGACCCGGTGAGTCACGGCAACCTGCCCTGGAGGCAGGCGCGTCGGGCGCGGCCTCCTCCTTTGGAGAGCTCGTGCAGGAGTTGGTGCGAATTCTCGCCGGCTGACACCGACTTTTGCGCTGAAATCGTTCAACCCGAAGGGGCGACCGTGCCGATATGAGGAGTGGCCCGCGTGGGGGAAGATGACACCGACTGCCGTAACCGAGCTCGGCGTGTTGGCCACCGATCTGGCGGCCGCTCGCGCCGCCATCGAGCGTCTCGGCGCGCGCCTTCCAGCCGTTCGACGCGGAGTCTTCGAAGATGTCGGCCATACCTTGGATCGCATGTGGAGCGACATCGAGTCCATCCTGTCGGATCCCACCAGAGGAACCGGCTCTGCGGATCCTGGATGGTCACTCCCTGGAATCGAGATCAGATCCGACCGGGAGGCGGTGGTCGTGGCGGTGGCGGTCACCCATCTCCGGGCACTGGGCCATCACTATCACACCGCGTTGGAAGGCGCCTGGCCTTCAGAGGTGCGGGAGATGCTGGTACTCCACACGGAATGGCTGCCGAAGCTCGAGGAACGTCTCTGGTCGCATCCATGCAGCTGACTCCCTTGCCCAAGACGATCGCCCTTCAGTCGGAGGCCCATCGAGCCGATCACTCGAAGGTGACTGCTCCAGCTTCGACTTCGACCCGACCCCTTCCACGCCGCCTCGCACTGCTGCTCGTGGCGATGCTCATGCTGTCGGCTTGCACGATGCGAGCCATCGTCGGGATCGACGTGGAGCAAGACGGCTCGGGCACACTCGAGATCTCGATGGCCTTCGACGAGGAACTCCGGACGTTGATGGAGCAAGAAGCGGGCGAGCCGATCGACTGGTCCGATCCCGCCTCATTCGATGAGTCCGACACGAGTTTCATCGAAGACCTACCCGAAGGCGCCACCATCAGCGCCTATTCCGAGGACGGGTTCGAGGGATTCACGATGTCGGTGGAGTTCGCCGATCTGGAGGAACTCGATCGGCTGCTGTCCGACACCGCCGACGACGATTCACTGCCGCTCGTGGTCACCGCTGAGGGCGACAGGTTCGAGCTGTCGTCCACCGGGCCGGTCTTCGCCGACAGCGGTCTCACCGAAGAGGAGGCCGAGTTCATGTCACCGGAGATGCTGTCGGACCTGTTCGACATGCAGCTACGGGTCGATCTGCCCGGCTCGGTCGTCTCGACGAATGCCGACGAAACCACCGACGACGGTGTGATGGTATGGCACCTCGACCCCCTGGCCTCCGAACCGATCCTCCCGGCCGCGGTGAGCGAGGGCGGCGACTCTTCGATCCTGCCGATCCTGTTGGGAGTGGCAGCCGTGATCGTCGTGGGTGTCGCCGCCGTTCTGGTGGTCAGATCGCGGGCCGGATCGCAAGAACCGGCCTCGGCCACGGAGGACCCCGACCAGGATCCTGACGACCAGGACGCCCAGGCGACCGTCACCCCCTGAGCCCGGCCTGATCAATCGGGCGGGGGTTCGCTGAGCAGCTTGGCCGTCGAGGCAGCGAGCTGTCGCAGCTCCTCTTCATCGAGCCGGTCGAACACGAGGCGATTGAGATCTTCCAGATGAGTCGTCCGCGCTTCTCGAAACTTGGCGAGGCCCGCAGCCGTGATGGTCACCGTCACACCTCGACCGTCATCAGGTGACTTCTCACGCTCGACCAGGCCCTTCTCCTCGAGCTCGGCGACCAAGCGGGATACCCGGCTTTGACTGAGGGGTGTCCAGGAGTTCAGGTCCGACATCCGCAGGGCGCCTTCTTCGCCGACCTCGGCCAGGAACAACAACACCTCGAAACCCCGCAGGCTCAGACCGTGTCGGGTTTCGAGGCTGCGGTCGAGGTTGGTCTCCAGCCACTCTCCCGCCCGGATCAGGCCGAGGAACGCCCGGGCCTTGTCGGGAGTGAGATGCGAGTCCAGACCCTTTGGAATCAGTGTCGGCATTCTAGAGATCCTAGCATTTGCATTCTCACGCATATACCTATATGCTTGCGCAAGCACTCTAGGAGGAGGAATTCATGGACGAATCGGCCGTTGCGTCACCATCCCTTGCTTCCGGTCGGAGGCGGGCATCCTCCGTCCTGGCCGCTGTCGGGGTGGCTGTGGTGATCACGCTGGTCGTCGAGGTGTTGGTCGGGTACGACCTGCGCTCCCCTGCCATGTCGGGGAATCCGCCCATCGACATCGGCGCCGGGACGGTGGCAGTCGTCGCAGCGCTCGTCGGACTGGCGGCTTGGGCACTCGCTTCGATCCTCGAGCCACGGGTCGCTCGACCTCGGCGCATATGGACGACCGTGGCCGCCGTCGTGCTGGCCGTCTCGCTGTTCGGGCCTTTCTCCGGTCCGGCGGCAACCGCCGATCGCCTCATCCTGACGGCGCTCCACCTCGTCGTCGGTGCCATCCTGATCGTGGCTTTTAGGCCCTCGCTACCCGAGTCGAGGACCCGCTGATGCGATCCCAGTTCACGAGCGAGGAGATCGCCTACTTGACCGACCAGCCCCGGTTGGGTCGACTCGCCACGGCCGACGAGGCAGGCCGGCCCCAAGTCACCCCGGTCGGCATGTGGAGCCTGGTCCCCGAGACCGGGTACGTGGAGGTGCGAGGTCGGGATCTGGACCGGACGAGGAAGTTTCGAAACGTGAGCCGGAACCCGCAGGCCGCCTTGGTCGTCGACGACATCGCATCGGGTCCGGGGTGGAACCCGCGGGCGGTGATGATCGAAGGCCCCGCCGAGGCCCTTCTCGATGACGGCAACGGAGGCGGGCCCGTGATCCGCATCCGTCCCGACCGGATCAGGTCGTGGGGGCTCGGGTCCGGGTAGAAGGCGACGCTCGTCGCTCCTCGACCACCAACACCTGACTCATGGTCACGGCAGCCGCCGGGCGCATCCGAGTCGACTCGACCAGTCAGCCGGACAGTACTCCGGCGGGGCCGGACAAGTCGGCCGCGTCGGCGGCTGCCACACCTCGGGCATACCCCAGCCCGTCGGACACGCTGAGCGAAAGGCGGCGAACATCCCCGACGATTCGAGTCATCGCCTCGTCGGCTGCCCGACGGCGCGCATCGAGGAGCGGTACCAATGCGACCCCCGATTCCGCCTCCATGGAGGTCACCGTGGCGGCGCTCGCCTCTTGGAGACGGTGGCCGATGCGGTCGGCGAACCCCAGTAGATATGAACGCCGGAATCGTCGGGTGCTGCTGGCGCTCCGCCTGTCGCCACGCCGTCCCTCTCGACGCAGCCCGACGTTGACCTGGACCAGCAACGAGGTGTACAACTCCTCCACTCCGTCGATGTCCTCGGGATGACCGAAAACGGTGGCGAACCCGAGGCTCTTGCTCCACACCGCTCGACAGGCATTGGCCGCCGCGATCCCAGCTAGGAGCAGATATCTCGCCTCCGGATAGGGCTTCTCGACACCCAATCGACGCCCGATCGCCCTCGTGGTGGCTCGGGATCGCCCCTCGAGGATCGCCCGGTCGACCCGATACCTGGTCATCAACTCTTGCGCCTTGGCGGTGAAGGCGTCGGCCTCGGCTTCGTACTCGGTCGCTTCGGCCTTGGCGAGGAGCGCCCGAATCCGCTCCAACATCCCGGGATCGAGTTGGGCCGGAGCGGCAGACGGCTCCACAGGCGGCGGATTCTGTGAGTCAGGGCTGCTCTCCGGCCACCGGGAGGGTGGCGCGACCAGGAGCGGAAGCGTCGGAAGGATCCGCAACCACTGAACCGCTCGAAGACCGGAGACCAACCGGACCTGGTCGATCCTCGGATGGCTGTGGCCGATCTGGATCGCATCGACCTGGGCCATCCATCGGGGTGCCACCACTCGGCCCCACTGTGAGTAGGTCGACGCCTGGTCGCGGATCGCCCGCCCCACCAGATCGGCTGCTGTCTTGTCGAGATCATCTCTGATCACCCGGTGGACGTCCGCCGGCTGCCAGCCCCGTTCCCAACAGTCGGCCAAGGCGGAACCCAGCAAGGCAATGAGGCCTTCCATCAACCGGGCGGGCGGGATCTCGGCGAGGTCGTCTTTGGCCCAATCGGGGAGCCTCCCGCCGCGCATCGCTCTCCAGGTCGACTCGAGTCGAGAGATCACCCACTCCACCGTCGGCCGGGTTGGGCCTGTACTCGTCATGTCACCCTTCTACCGGGTGCCACCGACAAAGGCGCGGCCGCCGCTCGTCACCATGCACGACTCATACGCGAGGCCGAGGATCGGAAACGAGCGGTTTCGACGATCGCTCAGGAATTCGAAGCGGCGCGTTCTCCGAGTTCGTCGGCGATACCGGAGAGGTACACGAAAGAGTTGGCGCGGTGCCGTTCATGGATCTCCACCGCCGCCTCGACATCACGCCTCGCACATGCCTCGACCCACTCCTGATGCTGAACGGAGGCGTCGGATTCGATCGGTGACTCGCTGTCGAAGAAGAGCAGTCGGTAGTGCTCGTAGTGGTCCCACAGACGCTGTAGGTAGTGCAGGAAGACCGATTTGTCGGCCGCCCGGTAGCAGATGAAGTGCAGCTCACGATGGGCGTCCAGGATCTCGCGGCGGTCACCCGCCAGCTGGGCCACGGTCTCGTTCATGGCACGCATCTGCTCCACGTCCTCGTCCGTCAGGTTGGGAACGCCTGCCCGGATGAGCTCGATCTCGAGGTAGGAGGAGAGCTGGTTCATCTGGACGAGCTCGTCGCGGGTGAGCTGACGCACCTTGTAGGACCGGTTGCGGTCGCGGATCAGGCGTCCCTCGCTCTGGAGGATCTTGATCGCCTCCCGAACCGGGACGATGGAGACGCCCAGCGCCTCGGCGATCTCACTGATGTTCAAGTGGGCTCCGGGAGGAAAGGTTCCATCGATCAGTCGCTCGCGAAGCTGATCGAGTACCACCTCCTGGAGAAGGGGCACATGGACCGCCGAGAAGTCGCTTTCAGTCACCGTCGTTGGCTCCCACGCTGCTCATCCTATCCGGAGTGGGCGGGACCGCATGATGTGGTCCCGCCCACTCGACCGGTCGATTCAACCCAGTTCTTGCAGCTCCTCTGCGGGATAGAACTGGATGTCCTGCCAAGCCCCTTCCTGGACCTGCTGGACGGAGTACGAGTTGGTCACGCTACCCGAGTCGTCGAGGTCGACGGGACCGGAAGCGCCCTGGTAGTCGATGTCCTCGCCTTCGGCCAGTAGCTGGGCTCCCTCCTCGAAGGAGGTCACCGGCGTGCCGCCGGAGGAGACGTCGACCAACGCCGAGTTGATGGAGGGCCCATCACACCCGCCGGAGGCGACCATCGCCAGGCCGATCAGGGTCATGCCGTCGAAGGCGTTGGCCGCGAATGGCCCCGGCTCGCCGCCGATGTGCTCCTCGAAGAGACTCACGAACTGCTGGTACTCGTCGGTCGTCTGGTCGGTGCTGGACACCACGGTGTAGCCCACGCCCTCGAGGGCATCGGCTCCGATCGCCTGCAGGGTTTCGTCGGTGGCCAAGTCGGCCGAGAACAGCCAGTCCCCGGCGTACCCGAGTTGGATCGCCTCGTTGATGATCGTCAGGCTCGACTCCTGACCACCGGCGAGGTAGATCACGTCGGGATTGGCTGCCAGCACGGTCGAGAGCGTGCCGGAGTAGCTGGCCTCACCGGGCGCGAACTCCTGGTCGAAGGCGACGTTCACTCCCAGGTCGGCCAGAGCCGCCCGGGCGGCGTTGCCTGCCGAGAGCGTCTGCTCTTCCTGCTGGGTGAACACGGCCACCGACTCATACCCCTGGTCGGCGATCCACTTGGCGGCCGCCAATCCGTCGTTGGTGTCCGGCCCCACGGTCCGGAAGGCATAGTCGCCGCCCAGCTCGTTGAAGGCGGTGGTACCCGCGTATGGCGAAGTCACCACCACCTGCTCGGACTGCATCAACGGGACCAGAGCGACCAGCACGTCCGAAGTCGGTCCGGCGATCGCCACCACGCCCTGGGAGATCATCCGCTCCGCCTCCTGACGACCCACCTCCGGGTTGGTCTCTTCGTCGGCGGTGATGAACTCGATCGGTCCGCAGTCGAGCAGCCCGGTGGCGTTGATCGTCTCGGCACCGGCGATGTAGCCGTTCGAGATGATCTCGCCGAAGGTCCCCAACTCGCCCGAGTACGGAGCCAGCAAGCCCATCAACACGCCTTCTCCGCTGGGTGCATCACTCCCAGTGGTGTCGGTCGTATCGGCCGACGTGTCGGCCGTCGTCGTGTCGGCCGGTTCCGCCTCCGTGGTGGCAGGGGCCTCGGTGTCGCCCGATTGGGTCGTGTCGGTGGCGTCATCGCCGCCGCAGGCGGCGAGCACCATGAGTAGCGCCGTCAACAGCGCCAATAGTCGTTTGGTCATCCCTTTTCCTTTCTCCTTGGCCTATCCCTCGAAGAGAATCCTTCGCAACGTCTCGGGGTCGCGGACTAGCTCGTCGGCGGACCGCTCGTCGCGTAGCTGACCCCCCGCCATGAAGTACGCCCGCTGGGCCGCCTCGAGCACCGTCTCGGGGTTCTGCTCCACGACCCAGATCACGGCCCGTCCTTCGGCGGTGATCTCCTTCATCCAGTCGACGATCTCCTGGACGAACATGGGTGCCAGGCCCGCGGTGGGCTCATCGAGTAGAAGCAGCCGCGGATCGCCCGCCATGGCCGACCCGACAGCCAGCATCTGCCGCTCACCGCCCGACAACGTCGAAGCCAACTGATTGCTCCGTTCCGCCAGCCGTGGAAACCGCTGTGTGATGGGCTCGATCAAGGAGGCGAGCTCGGGGCGAAACAGGGACGCCGCCGCCAGATTGTCCCGGACCGACAGGGGACCGAACACGTTGCCGTCTTGAGGCACGTATCCGACTCCCGCCCGTGTCCGCTCGTAGGCGTCGAGGCCGGTGACATCCCGGCCGTCCAGGAAGACACTTCCGCCCGATACCGGGAGGTGGCCGGCTATGGCTCGCAGCAGGGTCGTCTTTCCCGCACCATTGGGACCGAGCACCACCACTATCTCCCCGGCCTCCACGTGGAGCGAAGCCCCGTGGACGACGGTGAGACGACCGTAGCCGGCCTCCAAGGCACGGACTTCGAGCAGGCTCATGCGTCGCCTCCCAGGTATGCCGCCACGACCTCGGGATTGGTCCGGATCTCCTGGGGTGTGCCGTCGGCGATGATGGCGCCGTTGGCCATGCAGACGACGCGGCCCACCAGGTCGAGCAAGAAGCCGAGGTTGTGCTCGACCACCATCACCGTGACCCCCTCGGCGTGGACGGACCGGATCAGATCGGCCAGGGCCGATTGGAGATGGGGAGCCACCCCTGCCGTGGGCTCGTCGAGCAAGAGCAACCGCGGATCGGTGTAGAGCTGACGGGCGACCTCCAGCATCCTCAGCTCTCCTCCGGACAGTTCGGCTGCCTCGTCCTCGGCCCGGGCACCGAGACCGACCCGTTCGAGGAGGCTCTCGGCTCGCTCCCGATTCAGTTTCTCGGTCGACCGCCAGGTGCCGGCCAGCCCTGCGAGGATGGGACGCTCCACCCGGGCGGCCACCAGGACGTTGTCGATCACGGTGAGCTCCTTGAAGGCGACGGGCGTCTGGAAGGTGCGGGAGAGGCCGAGCGCGGCCAGCTCGGCAGGATGCCGCCCGGTCGTCGAGTGGCCCAGAACGGTGACAGATCCTTCGGAGGGCGGCAGGTAACCCGAGGCGAGGTTGAACAACGTGGACTTGCCGGCCCCGTTTGGGCCGACCAGACCCACCAACTCTCCCTCGGCCAACGACAGGGAACATTCGTCCACGGCCACCAGGCCGCCGAAGTACCGGGAAACGTGGTCCAGGTGGAGTATCGGCTCGCTCATCCCGCACCTGGCCGCGGCTGGCGCCATCTGAGGACGAGCACGAAGAGCAGGCCGGTGAGGAAGACCTGGGCGGCGTCGATCATCTGGACCCCGCGAACCGACCTGACGGGGAGCTGGCCGATCAGCTCGTCGAGAACCGTGAGGCCCAGGACTCCTGCGAGCACTCCCCAGTTGTTCCCCTCACCACCCAGGATCATGGCGATCCACACGAAGAAGGTCAGTTCGGCTCCGAAGCTCGACGGGCGAGCCAGAGTGAGCCAGATCACATAGACCACCCCGGCCAGGGCGATGAAGAAGGCGGAGATGAAGAACACCTGCCGGCGGTACTTCTCGGGCACCTGACCGGTGGCTGTGACACCGACCTCGTCGTTCTTGATCGCCCTGAGGAGGCGGCCGTAAGGAGACCGCACCAGCCGCTGGAAGAACAGCATGGTCACGGCCAACAGAGCCAGCGAGACGATGAGGAGGAAGAGGTTGTAGTTGCCCACCTCCCCCCGCAGCGGCTGGGTGATGTTGGCGAAACCGGAGGTGCCGTTGGTCACTGCCGGGACGTTGACGAGGAGCGACTGGAGGACTTCGGCAAAGGCGAAGGTGGTGAGGGCGAGATACTCGCCCCGCAGACGCAGGGCGGGCCAGCCCGAAATGGCGGCGAAGATCACTCCTACGAGACCGGCGATCAGCGCCGCCAGCAGCGGATGGAGATCGAATCCCCATCGATACTGATCGAGGGACGCCTCGCTGGGTGGTCCCGCCGTGAGGATGGCGAACGTGTAGGCGCCGACGGCGAAGTAGGCGACGACACCGAAGTTGATCAGACCCGCTTCCCCGTATTGGAAGTTGAGCGCGATGGCCACCACACCGTAGATCCCGACCAGGATGCCGACGCTGACGACAGCCGCGAGCAGCGGGCTCATTCGGTCCTCCCAGAGATTCCGTTGGGCATGAAGATCAGGACCAGGATCACGATCCCGAAGGCGATGATGTCTCTGAAGCCGGCCCCGATCCACAGCAGGGAAACCTCACGGGCCACCCCGATGGCGAGAGCCGACACGACCAGCGACCAGATCGATCCCACCCCTGCCAGGAGTGCCACCGCCAAGATGATGAGGATCTGCTCGAAGCCTTTGGTCGTTGTGAGGGCACCGAGGACGGCGAGCGCCACTCCACCCACGCCGGCGAGAGCAGAAGAGAGCACCCAGGAAGCATTGGCCGCTTGGCGCACGTCTACGCCCCGGGATGCCCCCAGGTTCCGATCGAGAGACGTGATCCGGATGGCGGTGCCGATCCGGGTCCGCTGCAGGAACCAGGCGGTGCCGGCCGTGACGAGTATGGCTACTGCCACGACCATCACCTGATAGAAGGTGATGGCGATCGGCCCGAACCGAACCGGAGCGATGCGCGGCAAGGTCACGAGAAAGGAACCGGTTCCGATAACGGCCTCGATGATGCCCTCCAGCATGTAGACCACGCCCACCGACGTGATCAGGAGGACGGCCGGGCCCAGTCGCCGAATCGGCTCGTAGACCACCTTCCCGAAGAGGAACCCGACCGCGACGGCGGCCAACACGCCGGCCAGCGCCGCAACGACGAAGTGGATACCCATCGAGTTGTTCAGGAAGAAGGTGACGAAGGCCGAGACCGAGAGATACTGAGCGTGGGCGATGTTGAGGAATCCTTCCACCCGCCGGGTGAGGGAGAAGCCGAGGGACGCGATCAGGAGAAACGACCCCTGGGCGACCCCCAAGGCGGCGAGCTGGAGGAAGGAATTCACCTAGATGCGGTTCCTGACCTCGAACACGACGCAACCCACCGGGGAACTCCAGGATCCGTCCAGCAGGTCGATGTCGAGATTCCCGTACGTGCCGGCTCCCTGGAGCTCTCCCGTGTCCCGGTTGGCGAGCACCCCCGAGACGATCCACAGCTCGCTGCGGCCGACCTCACCGTCTATGACCGGCACTCCGGTGGCACCGGGACGGAACCGCACCAACCGCCCGAACGAGCCGGTCGACGGACACGACGTGAGGGTCTTGACCATCACGCCAGCCTCTTCGTCGACCGCATCCCACTCGCGTAGGGCCGGATCGAAGAACTCGTATTGCTGCTTTTGGATGCGTCCCTCCGGGTCCTGGTCCCGCAGCTCATAGGTGATCGCCCCGTCAGGTGCCCGCCAGGGACCGTGGTCCATGTGCTTCAGGCGGTTGGCGTACATACCAGCGACGAAGTTCTCCTCGAGCGTGAGGTCGTAGATGGCTCCTTCCACGATCCACAGCTCCTCGAGGTGGTCGTGGGACTGGACACCGGCCGGTGTCGTCTCGGTCCCAGGCAGGAACTTGAGGAGACGGGTATAGCTCCCGGTCTCCTCACAGCGCGCCAGCGTCTTGGCGTAGAGACCCTCGATCCCCGCCTCGGGCTGCCAGGGGATGAGCTCGGGATCGATGAAACCCAACGGTGCCTTGTCGATCATGTGCCCTCCAGGGTTCGACTGCGATAGGTGAACTCGATGGATCGGTCGAGGACGGGATCGTGGAGCTTTCCCGAGAAGACCGGATCGAAATCGAAGCCCCCGACCAAGGACGAAACGGTGCCCCCGTACACGACAGTCCCTTCCTCGGCAGAGACGATGTCGAGGATGTCGGCGGGCGGGAGGAAGAAGTCGACTCCGGTCTCCTGATAGGGACGGGCGTCGTCGCCCACCGAGGCGGTGAGGACGAGGCTGTCCCAGTGGTCGGCCACATCCTCCCAACGCCATGCCTCACGGGCCACGACCTTGGGCACCACCTGCTTGGAGATCGGAATGGAGGTGGTCTCGAGGGCCCGGTCGGTGTGATCCGATCCGACGGTGACGTGGAGTCCCTCGTGGGTCATCAGCAAGACGAACTCGACTTCGCCACAGGACTCTCGACCGGTCACATCGATCGCGGAATGGGCGACCACGCGATCGGCGCCGACATCGAACACCATGGGCACGGAGGGCGGTGGCTCGATCCCCTCCTCTTCCAGCTTGGCGATGTAGGCGGCGACCGCTTCGGTGTCCCGCCCTGTGTATCCGGCGATCGCCACCCGCTCCACGTCCATGACCAGAGGCCGTTCCCCCGGACGCCGGAAGGCCAAGCGGGGCCGCTCGAATCCGAGGAGACGCCGATCGGCGAGCTGGCGGAGTCGTCCGCGTGCGTCGTCCACCGCATCCAGATCGATGGTCGTGACTACGACTCGCGGCTCGTCTCCCGCCGCCGCTACCGCCACGCCCCAGGGATCGAACACGGCGGAGTGCCCGCAGAGACTCGGGCCGGAGGCGGTGGGGCCGACGCCGTTGGCGGCGACCAGGTGGACCTGGTTCTCGATCGCTCGGGACCGAGCCAAAGTCTCCCAGGCTTCCACCCGCGGGTGGGGCCAGGCCGAAGCGACCAGCACCAACTCGGCGCCGAGGTCCGTCATCTGGCGGAACAACTCAGGGAACCTCAGGTCGTAACAGACGGCCATGCCGATTCGCCCGACCCGCGAATCGACCACTGTCACGTCACTGCCAGGTGTGATCACCTCCGGCTCGCGTGAGCCATAGCCGAAGAGGTGCATCTTGCGATACTCACCGACAGTCTCGGCACCGTCGAAGAGCACGCTCGTGTTGAAGAGGTCGCCGTCGTGCTCTTCCACGAACGAGCCGCCGTGGAGGAGGATGCCGTGCTCTGCCGCCATGTTGGCCAGCGCCTCCCGTATCCGCCCGGCCTCGGCCGCCGCATCTCGATACTCGTCGAAGGCGAAGTAGCCGGGAGTCCAGATCTCCGGCAACACCACCAACTCGGCCCCGGCCTGGACGGCCTGGGCGACGGCCGTTCCCACCTGCTCGAGGGCGACTTCGAGCGGCTCGCCTTCCAGGGAGGGGAGCTGGACGGCCGCCACGGTGAGATTCCGGCTCATCCGTTCTCCTTCGCCTCGTGGATGTAACGGAGCACCCGTTCGGGTGTCAGCGGGATCTGGGACACCCACACGCGACCCAACTCGCTGAGGGCATCCTCGACCGCCCCGGCCACAACCGCCCCGGGGGCGATGGCTCCGCCTTCACCCATGCCCTTGAGCCCGCCTTCGGTCGAGGGCGACGGCGTCTCCAAGTGCTTGGTGCCGATGTAGGGCACGTCCTTGGCGGTGGGAAGCAGGTAGTCCATGAAGGTGGTGGTCAGGAGCTGGCCGTCCTCGTCGTAGATCATCTCCTCGAACATGGCAGTCCCGATTCCCTGGGCGACGCCACCATGGATCTGACCCTCGACGATGAGCGGGTTGATCATCACCCCGCAGTCCTCCACCACCCAGTAGTTGTCGAGCGTCACCTGCCCGGTCCCCGGATCCACCTCCACCGTTCCCACGTGGAGTGCGTTGGTGAAAGTGCCCTGCCCGGGCGGAGCGTCGTAGGTCCGCGACGCCTCCAGGGTCGGAGTGACACCCTCGGGGAGCAGATCAGGCCGCTGATAGGTGATCCGGCAGAGCTCGGCCATCGTCACGTTCGACTGAGGGCTTCCCTTCACCGACACGCCTTCCTCGGTGAATATCAGGTCCTCCTCGGAGGCCTCCAGCAAGTGGGCAGCGATCTTCTCCAGCTTGCGGCGAATGTCGACGGCGGCGAGACGGGCCGCCCCACCGGCCAACACGGCCGACCGGCTGGCGAACGTGCCCGACCCGTAAGCCACCTGATTGGTGTCTCCGAAGACCACCTTCACCCGGTCGAGGGGCAAGCCCAGGACTTCACCGGCGAACTGGGCGAGGGTGGTCTCGAGCCCTTGGCCGTGGCTGTGGATGGAGGCGGCGATCGTGAGGTGGCCGGTCGAGTCGAGTCGGAGGGTGGCGGTCTCGTAGCCGAACACGATCGGCACGCCCCGCTTGGAGAACTCCTCGGTGGCGTGGGCCGACTGCTCCGTGAAGATGGCCATGCCGAGTCCCACCAGGCGCCCCTGCTTTCGCTGTTCGGCCTGACGAGCCACCAGCCCGTCGTAGTCGATCCACTCCTTCATGACGTCGATCGACTCGACGAGGGATCCGCCGTCGTAGACCAGCCCGCCGGCGCTGTTCCATGGGAAGTCTTCCGGTTGCACCAAGTTCATCCGACGTGCCTCGAGCCGGTCGATGCCCCGATCCCGGGCCATCCAGTCGACGAGCCGCTCGATCGTGAAACAAGCCGCCGGACGGGCGACGCCCCGGTAGGCGCCGAAAGGAACCTTGTTGGTGCAGGTGGGGTAGCCCTCGACCTTGTAGCCGGTGAACTTGTAGGGACCGGGGAGGATCCCCATCGCCATCCCGGTGTCCATGGTGGCGGTCCACGGGAACACCGAGTAGGCCCCCATGTCGGTGTGGACGGTGGCCGTGAGGGCGGTGATGCGGCCTTCCTCGGTGAAGTGGAGAGAGGCATCGTGGACGTGGTCCCGGGCGTGGTGCGAGGCGAGAAAGTGCTCGCGGCGATCCTCCAGCCACTTGACCGGGACGCCCAGCGCCCGGGAGGCTAGGGCGCAGGCCACTTCCTCGGGGTACGCCTGGGCCTTGACTCCGAACCCGCCGCCCACGTCCGGGGATATGACCCGGACCGTGTTCTCGGGGACCTTCATGGCGTTGGCGATGGCCGTCTTGACGAGGTGAGGGATCTGGGTGGCCGTCCGCACGACGATCTCGTCGTCGCGCACCTCCGCCAGCACGGCCCGGTTCTCGAGAGGCACCCCGGAGTGACGGCCGTTGATGAAACGCCCCTGAACAGAGAGCGGGCCGGCCGCCTTCTCGGATTCGTACCCGGGAGACTGATATGCCCGCGGAACGAAGAGGTTCGAAGTCCAATCCTCGTGGATGAGCGGAGCGTCCTCGCGCAGGGCCTGCTCGACGCTGGTCACCGCTGGCAGAGGTTCGTAGTCGACCAGCACCGTCTCGGCGGCGTCCTCGGCCGTGTAGGGATCGTCCGCGACCACCATCACCACCGGCTCGCCCACGAAACGCACCTTGTCGACGGCGAGGATCGGCATGGGGGCGGCCTGGAATCCTTCGTACCGGCTGGTGCCCTCGATGGAGTACTCGGCCCAGTCCTGCCCGGTGAAGGCGGCAACGCCCTCCGGCAGGCCCGAGAGGTCGATGCCCGTGATCCGGGCGTGGGCGAACGGCGAACGCACGAAGCGGGCGTGACGCATGCCGGGCAGCACGTGGTTGGCGATGTAGCGGCCCTTGCCCGTGAGGAAACGGGGATCCTCGACCCGGACCACCCGGGCGCCGACCAGACGCGGCTCGTTGGTGATGGTCATGCGTCCCTCCTCTCGGATGCACGCCGGATGGCGTCGACGATGAAGACGTAACCGGTGCAGCGACAGATGTTTCCCGAGATGGCTTCGCGGATCTGGTCCTCCTCGAGCGGTCCCTCGGTTCCTTCCAGGAGCTCGGTGGCCGTGAGGAGCATCCCCGGAGTGCAGAAGCCGCATTGGAGACCGTGCGCCTCCTGGAAGGACTGCTGGAGCGGATTCAGCTCCCCGTTCCGGGACAGCCCTTCGACGGTCGTGATCTCGGCACCATCGGCGGAGGCGGCCAGCATCAGGCAACTGCGAACCGACTCTCCGTTCACGAGGATCGTGCAGGCTCCGCAGTAGCCGTGCTCACAACCGAGGTTGATGCCGGTCAGCCCGAGCCGGTCGCGAAGCAGGTCGGCGAGGAGCATGCGCGGGCTGGTCTCCACCGAATGGTGGACCCCGTTGACGGTGAACTCGACGGTCACCTGGCCTTCGGCGGGAACATCGATCATGCGGTCACCTCCTGGGCGGCACGTCGCACCATCTCCGCCCCGACTTCGAGGCGGTAGTCGGCGCTGGCATGGATGTCGCTCGACGGGCTCACGTGGCGTGCCAGGACACCGTCGGCGAGCGCATCCTCGAGCGACGCACCGGATGCGAGCCGCTGTTCGAGCTCGGGAATCCGCCGAGGACGGACATCGAGGCCACCCACCACCACCCGGGCTTGGCGTCCGTCCGTCGAGTCCCAGGTTGCCACGGCCGCCAGCGCCAATGCGAAGTCGCCCGTCCTCCGGCTCACCTCGGCGAAACCGGATCGCAGGCCAGGCGGGATCCGAATGGTCACCGACGTGACGATCTCGTCATGACGGCGGGCGGTTTCGTAGTAGCCGACGAAGAAGTCATCGGCGGGCACGGTTCGATTGCCGGAGGAAGAGGCAAGGCCGATCTCCGCGTCGAATGCCACCAGCAGGCACGGCAACTCGGCCGCCGGGTCGGCATGGGCGACGCTGCCACCCACGGTTCCCTTGTGGCGGATAGCCGGATAGCCGATCCGCTTCACACCCTCGGTCAGAGCTTCGAAGCCTGCCGGCCAAGCGTGCCTTTCCAGCGCGGCGTGGGTGACCTTGCCACCGATCGTCACCGAACCCTCGTCCGAGGTGATGGAATCGAGACCCGGGATGGACGACAGGTCGACCACCGTGGTGGGCCGCGCCAGACGCATGTTCAGCAACGGCACCAGACTCTGGCCTCCAGAGAGCGGCACGGCACCTTCGTCCGTAGCCAGCCGGTCGAGGGCTTCCTCTAGGGTCGTGGGGCGGTGGTATGCGAATGGAGGCGGCTTCAATTTGCTCCTCTCCGAGAAATTTCTCTCTGGCCCGGCGAGCGTACAACCTTAGATGTAAGATATATTTCCTCGCGGCAGCGTAGAACCGAAGCGACCAGCGCGTCGGCCAGGACGGGAATTTTTTCTCGGTCGGAGGCCGGAGAAGGAGAAGAACGGATGCAGTTCGGAGCGTGGATCCCCTCGTACACCTACCCGGGCCTGGACTACGCCCGGGTCAAGAAGGACGTCGACACCTTCTCTCGCAAGGCCAACGGATACGGGATCGACCTGTGGACCATCGACCACCTGCTCCACGCCCCCGGCCTGTACGGCATGGCGTGGTTGGAGCCGCTGCACGTCTGCACCTGGGCGGCGGCGGTGGCGCCCGATGTCAAGATCGGCACCGGGATCCTCGTGCTGCCCACCCGCCATCCGGTGATGCTGGCGAAAGAGATCGCCACGATCGATTTCCTCTACGGAGGACGCTTCCAGTTCGGGATCGGCCCGGGCTGGTACGGCCCCGAGTTCGAAGCCACCGGCACCAAGCTCAAAGAGCGCGGTCGCCGCACCGACGAGATGATGCAGATCATCCGGCTGCTCCTCACCGAGGACGACGTGACCTTCGACGGCCAGTTCTACTCGATACGGGACGTGACCATCGAGCCCCGACCGCCGCGGTTCCCCGATGTCTGGGTGGCCGGCGGTTCTCGCATCCCCGACGGTGCCTTCGACAACGACGTGCCCGTTCTGGCCAAATCGGTGCGAGATCGGATCCTGTCGGCCGACTGGTGGCTGTCACGCTGCTCCGGCAAGCAGGAGTGGGTCAAGCGCGACTGGCAACTGATCCAGGAAGCCGCCGCCGAGCACGACCAAGAACCACCCCGGTTCGCCCACTGCAACTTCACCATGCTGGTCGACACCAAAGACTCCCAAGAGGCTCGCAAGACCCAGCACGAGTACTTCCGCCAGGTCATGGGCACCCACCGCGACCCCGACCACCTCGAACAGTCGTACATGTTCGGGACGATCGACGAGATCAACGAACGCATCATCGACCTCAAGCAAGCCGGCTGCGAATACATCGTGCTCGGGCCTACCAGTGACGAACCCGAGCAACTCGACATGCTCGCCGAGCTCGTGATCCCGGTGGTGAACTCCGCCTGACCCGTAAGCAGACGACACGACCAGGGCTACGCTGGCGGCGGTGGAGGCCAACGCCACCTTCGAAGTCTCGGAGAGTGAGCACCTGCCGACTGCAGACGATGTCGCCAAGGTGGTCGATGTCGAGCTGAGCCACACGGCGTTCACCAAGACGTTCCGGGGCGACCTGGAAGGCTCGTCGATAACCCAGATGCTGGCCAGCCGGTCCCCCGGCGGCGCCGGATACGTGGCCATGGAACGCATCGTGGGCCGCCTGGGAGCGCGGGTCGGGACCTTCGTCTTGCTCCATCTCGGGACCCTGGACGGGTCCGGGGAGCCGAACGGGAACTGGATGATCGTTCCCGGGTCGGGTACTGGCGAGTTGGAGGGCATCCGCGGCCACGCCCACATCGGAGTCGAAGACGACGTCCACCGGATCCAGCTCCACTACGAGCTCGACGGCTGAGCCCGGGGTAGTTCAGGGGAGAGGGATGGTCTGGACGACATCGCCGCGTCGCAGATCGACTCGGCTCCCGGCGATGGCCAGTTTGGCCACCACCGGCGCTACCGCCTCCCACAGAGCGTCGGGATCGTCTCCCTCGAGGAACAGCTCCCAGATGTGACCGTCGGTGCTGGCCCCATCGAGCGCCCCGAGATCGGGCCGACTGTCCAACAGATCGGCGATCCGGCGTTCCGCCTCCAGGTAGGCGTCGAAAGGGGCGTCGAGGACCAGGCGGGCCACGACGGCGTGCGAGTTCTGGGTCAGCTCGTCCTCGATCGCTCGTCGCGTCGACGCCCAGTCCTCCACCGGTCCCACCCCCGTCCGCGCCACCGCCGGCCCGGCGACTGCTTCCGCTCGCGCCATTCGGGCCAGGGCGAGATATCCGAGTCGCTCACCGTCGGCTTCCACCTTCCCGTACCGGGCACGGGCCGCCGCACGATCACCCCTCATCCAGGCCAGACGGGCGATCTCCAGTTCGACCCGAAGCGCGATCTCCGGTGAAGAGCCGGCGTCGACTCCCGCCAGGATCTCCTCGGCCGCGGGAACGTCGTCGGCCAGTCGGGCAACGCCGGCCTCGACCAGTTTCAGCGCGGCTTCGAGAACCGGCTGGCGTATGCCCGCGGCTTCCGCTCTCCGGCGCCCGATCTCGGCGATGCGAGCGGCCTCCTGACCGTATCCCATCTCGAACAGGACTTCTCCGCACCAGAGCAGGGCCACGGCCCCTTCGATCAACTGACCCGGATCCTCGTGGGCATCGACGAGCAGCGCCTCGACCGCCGAGCTGACGGCCATCTCAGCTGCCTGAGGGTCGCCCTCCTGCAGGTGGAGTCGGGCGCGCAGCGCCCTCTGGCGTGCTCGGATGACACCGGTCCCGTGCTCGTCCTCGAGATAGAGGCGTGCACGTTCGAGGTCGTCTAGCTCGAGAGCTATCTGGGCGAGAGCGAGACGGACCGGGATCCACCAGTGGTCGTCGACCCGACCCGCCAGGCCTTCCAGGGCCGCTTCTAGCTCACTGACGGCCCGCACCATGTCACGGTCCTGCCATGCCCGGATACCCCGGCGGTAGAGAGCGCCGCTGCCTGCTCGACGACGAAAGATCACCTCTGCGCTATCGACAGCTTCGTGAGCGGCCTTGATGGTCGAACCCGGTTCGAGCGTAGGTCGCCCAGCCCATACGAGCGGCCAACGCAGTGACCAATCGCCGGAGTGGAGCGCCCGGCGTACCGCCCCGTCGAGTCCCCACGGCACACCGGGCGTCCACTCGAGCACCGACCATACGCTCCGGGTACGACAGATGACCCGGACGTCACCGGAACTCGACCACGTGCCCCGGGCTCGCTACCTCGGTCGCGCCTCGGAAGTGCTCGCTCGCCGTCTCCAACATCCGCTCCCGATCGGTCCCGGGCCAGAGATGGGTGAGGATCAGGCAGGTGACCCCCGCCTCTGCGGCCGCCTTCGCCGAGTCCACTGCCGTGGACAGATAGGGTCGGAACCTCTCCGGCACCATCGCCGGATACGTCGCCTCGGCCAAGAGGACGTCCGCTTCCGCCGCCATGACGGCCACCTCCGGCGCTGGGCCACTGTCGCCGGTGTAGGCGAGCACTCGACCTCCGGCAGAGAGCCTGACCCCTGCGTTGGGGACGAAGTGAGGCAGAGAGTAGGTCTGGGCATGAAAGGGCCCGATCGAGAAGGCGTCGCCCGGCTCGAATGTGGACAGGCGAAAGGCACCGGCGAGCTCGTTCAGTCCGTCCAACTCGAGTATCCGGTCGACGGCTCCCGGCGGTGCGTAGATCGTGAGCGGATCGACGTCCCCGTGCTCGAGGACCCGCGCCCGCAGGAGCGGATGGAGGTCGGCATAGTGGTCGGGATGGCCGTGGCTCACGTAGACGGCGTCGATGGCGACAGGGTCCTCGCCGAGGGTGGTCGCCACCCCATAGCCGGGATCGATCAGCAGCCGGTGATTGGCGTGGTCGACCAGGTAACCGCTACACGCCTGCCCATTCGCCGGAAAGGCTCCCGAACCACCCACGATCCTCAAGCGCACGCTCCACCTCCGATGTTGCAATCCGGGAATAGCGGGTACGGAGAGCCCATGAGCATACGCACCTTCGCCCGTACCCTCCTGGCCGGAATCTTCGTGGTGAGCGGGTGGGAAGCCCTCCAGGACCCCCGGACAGGCGAGCAGATCGCCGAGGAGGCAGTTCCTCTCGCCGACAAGGCCGGCCTTCCCACCGATCCCGTACGGATGGTGAAGCTGAATGGCGCCGTCCAGTTCGGAGCCGGTGTGCTGATGATGGCCGGCTGGATGCCCCGGCTCGCTGCTCTCGCCCTGGCCGCCTCTCTCGTCCCCACTACGTACGCTGCACACCGATTCTGGGAGATCGACGACCCGGCAGAGCGTCGCACTCAGCTCCTACAGGCGCTGAAAAACGGATCCATACTCGGCGGCCTGTTGTTGGCGAGCCTCGATCGGGGCGGTCGACCCTCCATCTTCTGGTCGACGCGCAAGGCGGCCGAACGCACCGGCGAGGCGTTATCCGAGACTCTCGAGCGCCTCGGCTCGGCGTCCGGGTGAGCCGGCCCGCCTCAATGTAGAGGAAGGGTCGGTTCTCCATAGACGACCCGATCCCCCTCTAGACGTGCCCCTTTGGTCACCTCGTGGGCGGTGGTTCGTCCGTCGTGGAAGATATGCACCACCGGCCGTGATTCGACCAGCACCAGGTGGTCGGCCACGAGGCGACGATGGCATCGCCACCACACCGACTCCGAGCACATGATCGCGGTTCTGCCCTCATTCGAGGCTCCCAGCAGATCCGCGATCGCATCCCGGAATTCGGCCCCGGCCATGTGATCGGCGTAGGCACGGAACTGGGCATTGCGCAGCCCGAGATTGATGGAATCGGGAGACGGTCGGCGTCGTCCCCCGAGTCGCTCTTCCCATCGGTAACCGATGCCGTACGACGGCAGCCAGACCGCCATCGCTGTGCGCTCGTATTGCGGATGCCGGCGGCTCCCGGGATAGCGGCGCACGTCCACGACCGACTCCACCGACGCCTGCTTCAGGATCGCTGCCAACTCCTCGGCCGCCACGGCGCCATGACCCACCGTGTATATGGCGGCCGACTCATCAGGCATGGACGTCGCGACTACAGACCGTCGCGGTGGCTCACCGGATCCGAACTACGACTGAGGTGGCGGAGGAGTGGTGGGAGGCGGACCGCCGGCTTGGCCTTCGGATCCGTTGTCCTCGGGGCCACTGTCGTCGACATCGACGGAGGAGCCACCGGCGTCGGTTTCTCCTTCGGCATCCTCGTCGGGTGATTCGGCCTCCCAGCGCTGCCGGGCGGCCTCGACGCCTCGTTCGAGTGCGTCACCTAACTCACGTGCGGCTCGCTTGGCGGCTTCGAGCGCGCTCATCCGGCTGTCCCGGCTCGCCTCCCAAGCGGTCTTGAGGGCGTCGGCCGTCCGGTCCAGTGCTTCCTGGGCCTCCCGCGCCCAACGCTGGCGTCCTTCGCCCGCTTCGTCCGGGTTCGAATGGGTTTCCTCGTTCACAGGTTCCTCCTCGGTGAGCCGTCTCTTGCATTCTGGCCCGGTCGGCGAGCTTTTGTATCGCCGAAAGGCCCTTCCTCGATCGCGTATCGGATCCACCATCGACTAGCTGAGCTCCAACGAGGAGAAGTTCTGATCGGTGAGAGCTTCGTGAACACCACCGACGCCTGGCTGCCATGAGGCCGAGCCTCTCCGACGTCGTATCCACCTAGTTGGCTTCGTCGTCTCCGTTCGTGCTCGGTTTGGGGGGTGTCTCGCCGAGCACGAACCAGATTCCGCGGACGATCTCGTCACCCGGGTTCCAGAGCCGGTGCGGAAGGCGGCACGGGAAGGTGATGGCGTCACCGGGACCGAGCACGTATTCATCACCGACCACGCTCACGTGGAGCGTGCCGCTGATGACGTAGCCCCACTCGCGGCCGGGATGGGTCTGCGGGTTATCAGGGGGGCCGGACTCGCTCCCCGGCTGGTACTCGATGTAGAGGAACTCGATGCCCGGAACCGGAATGGCGGTGAGGCTCTCCCAGCGCACTCCCTGGGCGAACTCCACGCCCCGTCGATCGGTCGCCCGCTGCACCGGAGGTATCTCGGGATGGTGGCCGACGGACCGGATCACGTGGGCGGCGTCCCAATCTCCCCTCTCGGCGTCGCCGAACAGGGAATCGAACGAGATCCCGAGCTCCGAGACGATGTCGTAGAGAGTGCGCACCGAAGGCTGGGCCTTGGACGTCTCGATCTGGGAGATGAGGCTCGCCGACACGCCCACCCGGCGGGCGAGTTCCCGCAATGTCATGCCGCGTCGCTCACGCGCTCCTCGCAACCGCCCGCCCAGATCGACCCGGGACGAGTCGCGCGAGCTCATATGCGACGCCTGGTCCCCTTCCGGGGGCGGATCAGGCCCATGATGCCGCGGCGGGCGTAGAGGGCGACGCCGATCAGGATGGCGCCGAACAGCAGGCGGCTCACCTCGGCCGGGACGGTCGGGCCGAACAGGCCGATCCCACCGAAGGTGACACGCAGGACCTCGCCCAGCAACACCACCAGAGGAGCTCCGATCAACGGACCTTGCCAGGTGCCCGCTCCGCCATACATGGCCATTATCACGGGGTTGACGGTGTTGGTCATGGAGAAGGCGGCATCGGGGTCGATGAACGTGACGCGTTGGGCGACCAGAGCCCCGGCCAGCCCCATGAAGAACGCCCCGACCGCAAAGGCGTACATCTTGGTACGAGTCGTCCTTACTCCGAGGATGGCGGCCGCGTCCTCGTCCTCTCGGATCGCCACCAGTGCCGATCCGAACCGGGAATGTTGAATGAGACGTACGACCACCGTCACCAACACCGCCAACCCCAGGAAGATGAAGAAGAACAGCTGTTCCAGGGCCCGGGGATCGAGGTCGAGCGGCGTCAAGAAGATCCCGAGGGCTCCTCGGGTGATCGGAATCGAGAAAGCCAGCCGCTGCACGAGGAACGTGAGGATGAGGGTGAGGATGGCGAAGTACACGCCGCGTATCCGCAGCGACGGGATCCCGATGATGGCGGCGACGACCACCGCTGCCAGGCCGCCGAGAACCGCGGTGAAGAAGGGCGACCAGCCGAGGTTGTAATCGAGGATCGACACCGTGTACGCGCCGATCCCGTAGAAGGCGGCGGTGCCGAGGTTCAAGTAGCCGCCGTAACCACCGAGGACGTTCCACGCCTGGGTGAGGACCACCGCCACCAACGCCGTCGTCAGGATGTTGAGGATCGCCAGGCTCTCGATCTGGAGGCCTGCCACTACCAGCGCCCCTACCAACAGAACACCGACGCCGAAGGCGACGAGGGGACGCGTCTTTCTCCTCATAAGGTCCTCACCGCCTCCCCCGCCAGGCCTTCGCGGCGGATCCAGAGTGTGACGATGAGCAGTGCGTAGAGGACGATCGACACGTATTGAAACGGCAGATAGGCGCCCGCCAGGGACTCGACCAGACCGATGGAGAGTGCAGCGAGGATCGTCCGGGGCAGACCACCCAAGCCTCCGATGATCACGACCAGGATCGCCAGGGTCAGCCAGTTGAGGTGGTCACCGGGCGTGAACGGGAAGATCATCGCCATCGCCACGCCTCCAGTACCGGCGAGAGCGGTCCCGATCCCGAAGAGGAGCATCGACAGGCGCTCCGTGTCGACTCCGAGGATGCGGGCGGCGTCCCGGTTGGAGGCCATGGCCCGGATGCCGCGCCCGAGGCGGGAACGACGCAAGAACCCGTGCGCGACCAGGATCGCCACCAAAGCGGCGGCACCTCCAACCAGGCGAGCGACTCCGACCCGGACGAAGCCGATCTGTATCGCGGACGTGTACTGGACCGGAAGCGCCCTTTCGGTGGTCGTGAAGACCAGCACCAGGATGCTCTCGAGCACGATCATGAGACCGAACAGGCTCAACAGAGAAGCCTCTGGGGGCTCGTCGTAGACCCGTCGGACCAAGAGCCGCTCGACCGCCATGCCCACGAAGAAGAACCCGATCGTGATCAAGGCGAGAGCCAGCACCGGGTCGATCCCCCAAGCGTGCATGGCGCTCCACGCCAAATATGCGCCGAACATGGCGATAGCGGAGTGGGCCACGTTGATCAGGCCCATCACACCGAGGGTGAGCGACAGACCGGCAGAGATCGCGGCGTAGATCATTCCCAGCAGCAGGCCGTTCACGATCGCTGCCACCAACGATGTCACGTCGAGCCCTCCCGACGGGATCTGGTCCGGGAACCTCGGCTCACGAGCTTCCCCCTCATACCCGCAGCCACTCCCGCACGATGCCGGCCACGTCGCCGGCGAAGTCGTCCACCTGGCCCTCTGCCTTCACCTTCCCGTATTCGACGATGTAGACGTGGTCGGCGAGACCGATGGCGGCCTCCACGTTCTGATCGACCAGGAGCACCGTCTTGCCGTCGGCCTTGAGACGTTCGATCTCGACGTAGACCTCGTCGACCAGGTTCGGCGCCAGACCGGCGGATGGCTCATCGATCAACAGGACCTGGGGATCGGTGAGGACCATCCGGGCGATCTCCAACATGCGCTGTTGCCCACCGGAAAGGGACCCGGCCGGCGCCTGGCTCATGTTCGCCAGCAGCGGGTATTGGGCATAGACCCTATCGAGTGCCTCCTCCAGGCGGTGGACGTCGCGTCCGAAGATCCATCCCCCCACCCGCAGGTTCTCGTCCACGGTGAGCTGCGGAAACACCGAACGACCCTGGGGCAGGAAGGCGACCCCCATCTCGAGTAATCGGTGGGTGGGTGTTCCATCGATCCGCCGGTCCCCCAACCGGATCTCGCCTTCCTGGAGATCGAGCAGCCCATACAGGACGCGCAGGATGGTGGACTTGCCCGAACCGTTGGGCCCGAGAACCACCGTGCATCTCTCCGGCGAGACCTCGAGATCGATCCCTTGCAGAACCGGGATCGTCGGGGTGTAGCCGGCCACCGCACCGAGCATCCGCAGATGGGTGGCGGTCACGAGGCTCGCCTCCGATGGCCCAGGTAGGCCTCCACGACCTGGGGGGCAGCCGTCACCTCGTCCGCCGATCCCCTGGCGATGATCCGGCCGTTGGCCAGGCAGTGGAGCCGCTCGGCGAGCCTGGTGATCACCGGAATCTCGTGGGAGACCACCACGAAGGAGGTTCCGGCGGCGCGCTTGCTCTCGATGCTCTCGAGGAGACGCTGCTTGATCTCCGGATGGACTCCGGCGAAGGGCTCGTCCATGAGGACCAGAGATGGCTCCGTCATCATCGCCCGGGCGAACTCCAGCAGCCGCTTCTGGCCGCCGGACAGTTCGCTGGCCGCCTGGTCCGCCTTGTCCACCAGACCGACCAGCTCCAACAACGAACGCGCCCTGTCACTGAACGACTGGCCGTCGCGGCGCGCGCCGTGGAGGACCGGCACCATCATGTTCTCGTACACCGTGACGGTCTCGAACACCCGCGCCGCTTGAAAGGTACGGGCAACGCCTCGCTCGACCAGCCGATATGGCGGCAGACCCACTATCGACTCTCCGGCGAGGCGAACATCGCCCCCATCCGGCGGATAGACGCCCGAGAGCACGTTCATGAGCGTCGTCTTGCCGGATCCATTCGGCCCGATGAGGCCGAGCACGCTGCCGGACGTGAGCTCGAGGCTCACGTCC
>DATGPZ010000109.1:0-5130 GCA_035304485.1 Acidimicrobiia bacterium
GCTGGGGGCGCTCTGGTGGGACCGCGAGGATGGACTGGACCAGATCGAGCGACTCGAGACGTGGCGACGCCAAGCGGCGCCGGGATATCGGCCGGAGGCGGTCAAGCTCATGCTCGACGGGGTGGTCGAGAACTTCACCGCCTCGATGCTGGAGCCCTACGAGCAGGTCGGCGGACACGGCATCGACATGATCGACCCTCGCCAGCTGAAGGAAATCGTGAGCCGCCTGGACTCGGCCGGTTTCCAGTGCCACTTCCATGCCATCGGGGACGCGGCAGTTCGCAATGCCCTCGATGCCGTGGAGGCGGCCCGAATGGCCAACGGCTGGTCGGATCGTCGCCACAGCATCTCCCATATCCAGGTGGTCCACCCCGACGACATCGATCGGTTCCATCGCCTCGGAGTGATCGCCAATATGCAGCCACTGTGGGCCTGTGAGGACGGCTACCAGGCGGAACTGACCCAGCCGTTCCTCGGTCCCGTCCGGTCGAGCTGGCAGTATCCGTTCGGCAGCCTCGTCGCGGCCGGCGCCACTCTGGCGGGCGGCTCGGACTGGTCGGTCTCGACTTGCGACGTGATGGCGCAGATCCACGTGGCGACCACCCGACTGCCGGTCGAGGACGGCGGATGGGAACCGCTCGGTCCGGAGGAAAGCGTCGATCCGATCACGGCTCTGAGCGCGTTCACTGCGGGGTCGGCGTGGCACAACCACGATCGGAAGCGAGGAGCGATCGCGACAGGTAACCTTGCCGACCTCGTGATCCTCGATTCCAATCCGTTCCTGGATGCGTCGTTTGCCGAGACGGGGGTCGACCGGGTCATGGCGGGAGGACGATGGGTATACGCGAAGGGAGCGGCGTGAGTCAACCAGCTGTCGAACTGGTCGGGGTCACCAAACGCTTCGGCGAAGTAGTCGCCGTTCACGGCATCGACCTCTCGATCGGCGACGGCGAATTCTTCTCGCTGCTGGGTCCGTCCGGATGCGGCAAGACCACCACCTTGCGGATGATCGCCGGCTTCGAGTATCCGACCGAGGGCTCGCTCCGTATCCACGGCGAGGAGATGGGGCTGTTGCCTCCGAACCGGCGCCCCGTCAACACGGTCTTCCAGTCCTACGCCCTCTTTCCCCACATGACGGTGGCCGACAACATCGCCTTCGGCTTGCGCATGCAGAAGATCGACAGCGATGAAGTGGCCCGCCGGGTGGGGCGGGTCCTCGACCAGGTGCAGCTCCGGCACCGGGCCGATGCCAAGCCTGCCCAGCTGTCGGGCGGTCAGAGGCAAAGGGTGGCGCTCGCCCGCGCTCTTGTGAATGAGCCCAAGGTGTTGTTGCTCGACGAGCCGCTCGGGGCCCTCGACCTCAAGTTGAGGCAGAGCATGCAGGTCGAGTTGAAGGATCTGCAGGAACGGGTGGGTATCACGTTCATCTATGTCACCCACGACCAGGAAGAAGCGCTCACGATGTCCGACCGGATAGGCGTGATGGACGAGGGCCATCTCCTCCAGGTCGGGCTGCCCACGGAGATCTACGAGCACCCGACGTCGCGTTTCGTCGCCGGCTTCATCGGTGACATCAACCTCGTCGGCGCCACCGTCTCCGGCGCCGAGTCGGTGCGGCTACCGAACGGAGCCGAACTGCCCGTCAAGGCGGGCACCGGTGTCGGGACGCAGGTCACGCTGGCTCTGCGGCCGGAGCGGCTCGAGTTGTTCGACCTCGACGAAGATCGTCCCAGCAGCCACATCCACCTTCGGGGCAAGGTCACCCGTCGGATGTACTACGGCGACGCCTACTACTACGACGTCGACGTGGGGCTGCCCAGCCCGCTCGAGGTGAAAGAGGAGAACCGACCCGGTGTCGCCACCTACGACATGGGCGAGGACGCGGTCGTGTGCTGGGATCCGGCGGCCACCAACGTCGTGACGGACTGATGGTCGACAGCGTCGAACGGACGGCGGCTGACACCGCCGTCGATCTCGAGCTGCGGGCGGAGCGGGCCGAGAGCCGGCGTGGCTTCCTGATCGGGCTGCCGGCGTACTTCTACCTGGTCCTGTTCTTCGCCGTCCCCCTCCTCATCGTGGTGGTGTACTCGTTCGCCACCCGCACCCGGACGGGAGCCACCGCCCTGGAAGGGTGGAACCTCGATTCCTGGATACGGGTGTTCAGCGGGACACCGGCCCAGGTGTTCTTGAGGTCCCTCGCCCTGGCGGCGGCCACCACCGTCATCAGCCTCATCTTCTCCTACCCGTTCGCCTACTGGATCGCCACCCGGACCCCGAGGATGCGGGCGATCCTGCTCGTGCTCGTGATGATCCCCTTCTGGTCCAACTTCCTCGTGCGCACCTACGCCATGAAGTTCTTGATGGGCTCCGACGGCCCCCTGTCGCTCTTGAGCCAGGCGTTGGGCGGGGAACCGGTTCGGATCCTGTTCACGATCTGGGCGGTCCTGATCGGACTTGTCTACGGCTACATGCCGTTCATGATCCTGCCGCTCTACGCCGCCCTGGAGCGGCTCGACTGGAGCCTCGTCGAGGCGGCCCGCGACCTGTATGCGGACGGCTGGACCGCCTTCCGCAAGGTCACTCTCCCGTTGTCGATGCCGGGCGTGGTGGCCGGCTCGGTCCTCGTCTTCATTCCTGCTCTCGGCGCCTATGTCACGCCGGCCATCCTGGGAGGAGGGCGCCCGCCGTACCTCGGTGACTACATCGTCAGTCAGTTCCTTTCGGCCCGGAACTGGCCGTTCGGCTCGGCGCTGTCGGTGGCGGTGATGTTCGTGATGCTCATCGCCACCGTCCTTTACTTCCGGAAAGGCGGGCGGACGCTGTGAGGGAGTCGACGGTTCCGCGCCCGTTCGTGGACCGGCTGCTGAGTGCCCATGGGTGGCTGGTCTACCTCTTCTTCTACGCCCCCATCGTCGTGTTGGCGGTCTTCTCGTTCAACGACAACTCCCGGGTCGGCGTCTGGACGGAGCCGTCCCTGCGCTGGTACGGGGAGATGTTCAACAACCAGGCCATCATGCGCTCGATCAGCAACACGCTCATCGTGGCCGCGATCTCGACCGCGGTCTCGGTGGTGCTCGGCACCGCTGCCGCCATCTCCATGGAGCGGTTCCGGTTCAAGGGCCAGCGCACCCTCGACGGTCTCCTCTACCTGCCGATCATCATCCCCGACGTGACCATGGCCGTCATGATGCTGTTGTTCTTCGTCCAGGCCTTCGACCTCTTCGCCGGCCTGACGGGGATCCGGCTCAACCTCGGTCTGGGATCGATCTCGCTCGCTCACATCGCCTTCAACATCTCGTTCGTGGCTGTGGTGGTGCGGGCCCGGTTGGCGGGGATGGACCCGAACCTCTCCGAAGCCGCCGCTGATCTGTACGCCACGCCGTGGCAGACCTTCCGCAAGGTGACGCTGCCACTGATCATGCCGGGCGTGGCGGGCGGTGCCCTGCTCGCGCTCACCCTCTCCCTCGACGACGTCGTCGTCACGAGTTTCGTCACCGGTCCGGGATCGACCACTCTGCCCGTCTACGTGTTCGGGCTGGTCAGGCGCGAGGTGAGTCCGCTCATAAACGCCGTCTCGACTGCCATGCTGGTGGCCTCAATCCTGCTCGTCGCCATCTCGCTGGGGTTCCAGCGCAGGTCCGGTGGCCGGGCGGGTCTCACCGAAACGGATGAAGGAGATACCGATGAAACTGCGCAAATGGCAGGTCGTCTCAGTCGCGTTGGCGCTGATTCTGGCGGCCTGCGGTAACGGCGACGCTACCGACACCACCGCGCCCCCCGACGACGACGCCCCGCCCGCCACCGGCGAGCAGGTCAGCGCCGAGTGTGCGGTCGATGCCACCGACGGCAACCTCAACTTCTACAACTGGTCCGACTACATCGACCCGGAGTTGATCACCGCCTTCGAAGAGGAATACGCGGTCGACGTCGTGGAGACGTTCTACGACTCCAACGAAACCATGCTGGCTCAGATCCAGGCCGGCGTGGTGTACGACCTGATCGTGCCCTCCGACTACATGGTGGCGATCCTCATCGAGGAGGAGCGGCTGATGCCCCTGATCAAGGACGCCATTCCCAACGTCGCCAATCTGTCCGACCGGTTCACCGCGCTGCCCTACGACCCGAACGACGAGTACTCGGTGGCGTACCAGTGGGGCACCACCGGTCTCGGTGTGAACCTCTCCGTGGTCGGCGAGGACTACGAACCGAGCTGGGCGTTGGCGCTCGATCCCGAACTGAACGCCGACTACCCCGGCGGCGTGTCGCTGTTGAACGACCCCCGTGAGACGATCGGGGCCGCCCTCAAGTACCTGGGCTACAGCCTCAACGAGACCGACGAAAGCGCCTTGCAGGAGGCGGCGGACTTGGTGGCGAGTGCCAATGTGACGGTGTTCGATTCTGACCAGTACCCGGACAACCTCGTCAACGGCGAGGTGGCGGTGTCACATGGCTACTCGGGGAACTTCTTCACGGCGTTCGACGAGTCGGAAGATCCCGACAACTGGGAGTACTTCGTCCCGGATGAGGGAGGCACCTTCTGGACCGACAACCTGGCGGTGCCAGTCAACTCCGAGCATCCGTGCACAGCGCATACGTTCATCAACTTCCTGCTGGATGCAGAGAACGGTGCCCAGCTCACCAACTGGACGTACTACGCCAGCCCCAACGAGGCAGCCGAAGAGTTCATCCTCCCCGAGATTCTGGAGGATCCGGCGATCTATCCCGACGACGCCACCTTCGAGAACCTCGAGGCGATCGAGGACACGGGCGAGGCCGAAATCCTGTTCTCGGACTACTTCAACGTCGCCCGCGGCGGCTGAAACCCCGTTCTCGCGCGACATTCCCAGCTCAGGCGCTGGGAATGTCGCGCGAGAAGCGGTTACGGAACCGCCAGATGAAGTAGGCGGGCACGGCGGCCAGCAGCAGCAGGGGGACCACGAACACCCCGAAGCGGATGGCGCCGTCCGCGATGACCTGCAGCGCCCCGACCAGATCCTGGAGCGACTGGCGGGCGACCGTCAGCGGCGCCCAGGCGTCGGCCACCACGGGACTGACGGCAGGGGCCGGAACGACCTGGACTTCGACCGTGGCCAGATCGGTCAGGTCGGTGAGCACCTGACGTCTCCCCTC
>DATGPZ010000110.1:0-8845 GCA_035304485.1 Acidimicrobiia bacterium
CATATTCTCGGAGCATGCACGAACACGAAACCCAGAGCCATGAGACCGTGGAGCGGCATTGCGATGTGGCGGTGATCGGGGGATCGGCAGCCGGTCTCGCCGCTGCATTGCAACTCGGGCGGCAGCGCCGATCGGTGATCGTGGTCGACTCCGGCGAGCCACGCAACGCCCCCGCGTCTCATATGCACGGGTACCTCGGGCACGAGGGACTGCCGCCATCCGACCTCGTCGAGATCGGTCGTCGCGAGGTCCGCGGCTACGGCGTCGAAGTCCTATCCGGTCGAGCGATCGATGTCACTCTCACCGACGACGGATCCTTCCGAGTGGGACTCGACAGTGGGCACAGCCTCATCGCTCGAAAGGTGCTGGCCGCCACCGGGCTGATCGACGAACTGCCCCCGATCCCGGGCCTGGCGGAACACTGGGGCAACGAAGTGATCCATTGCCCCTTCTGTCACGGATTCGAGGCTCGCGACCGGCGGATCGCCCAGATCGTGACCCATCCTCTCGGTCTCCATCCCGCCGGCCTCTTTCGCCAACTCACCGACCGGCTCACGGTGATCCTCCACGACGGCGTTGCCGAGGACGATCCGGAGGTGGCGGCCTTACGACAAGCGGGAGTCGAGGTCCTCGCTCAACGAGTATCCCGAGTGACGTCAGATGACGACGGAGGCCTGAAGGCCGTCGAGTTGGAGAACGGCGAAACGCTGGCGGTGGATGTCGTGGCCGTGGGTCCTCGGGCCCGGGTTCGAGCCGAAGCGTTTGCATCCCTCGGCCTCGAGCCGACCCCTCATCCCAACGGGCTCGGCGACTACGTGGTGACCGACGAGACCGGCGAGACCTCCGTCCCCGGCCTGTATGCGGCCGGCAACCTCGCCGATCCCAGCCAGCAGGTGCTGCAGGCCGCCGCCAACGGGAGCAGGGTGGGAGCCATGATCAGTTTCAGCCTCGCCCGCGAGGACATGGAGGCGGCATCGCGCCCCTCCCCCGGCCAGCGCGACTGGGACCACCGGTACCGCGGCGAACCGGTCTGGAGTGGCAACCCGAACCCCAGCCTGGTGGCAGAGGTAACCGACCTCGCTCCCGGTCGGGCCCTCGACGTAGGGGCCGGTGAAGGAGGCGATGCAATCTGGCTCGCTGAGCGAGGGTGGCAAGTGACCGCCAGCGACCTGTCAGACCGAGCATTGGACAGGCTGGCGACTGAGGCCGACCGTCGCGGCGTGAAGATCGAATGCCTGACCGCCGACGCCACCGCCCTCGACGCATTCGAACCGGATGCGTTCGACCTGGTCACGGCGCACTACGTTCCCATCCCCCGGTCTCCGGATCGGCGGGGAGTCCGCAACCTGATCGACGCGGTTGCTCCCGGTGGCACCCTGTTGGTGGTCAACCACGACCTCGAGCCGCTCCGGCAGCAGTCCGGACACCGCCCGTTCGACGTCGAGGCGTTCGAATCGATCGACGGCTTCGTCGACGAGCTCGAAGGAGCGCCTGGCTGGGAGATCGAAGTCCACGAGACGCGCCCACGGAACGGGCCCACAGGATCACCTCACGCCAACGACATCGTGTTGCGAGCTCGACGCCGCGCCGCCTGAAACGCGGGTCGCCTGCAATTCCAGCACCGCCGATCGGTTTCAAGTGACCACTGTTCGCCGTCGATACGTATCGAGTGACGTCCCGGCAGTCCCGCTCCCGACCGAGCCGCTTCGCCCCGAGACTCCTCGACGAGTCTCGGGTGGTGCGTGCGGCGGTGGTCGTCTTCGTGCTCTGCGGCGGAACTCTGCTGGTCTATGCGACCGGCGGCACCGGGTTCGTCTGGCCCCACATCATGTACGTGGCCGTGGTCCTGGCCGGAATGAGCTTCGGGCGACGAATGGGTGCTCTCACCGGGATCGTCGCTGGACTCTTGATGGGCCCGATCATGCCCATGGACGTGGCAACCGGAACTCCGCAGTCGCCGGAAGGCTGGCTGGTCCGGATGGGCTTCTACGTTGCCATCGGGGTGCTGGCGGGATACGCCCGCTACCGCTTCTACCGGCTCCTCTCGCGCCGAAGCACATTCCTGTCCGCCCTCAGCCACGAGCTTCGGACCCCGCTGGCCGCCATCGTCGGCTTCGCCCAGATCCTCGACGGGCAATGGGACCAGTTGCCCGAAGAAGAGAAGCGAGAGGTGACTGCCCACATCGTCCACGAAAGCGTCGAGGTCGCCCATGTCGTGGAGGACCTCATGGTGGCCGCCCGTCTCGACGGAGGCACCCTACAGATCAACCACGATGTTCTCGACGTCCGGGAGATCGCCGACGCGATCTGCGAATCACTCGCCCAGAAGTACCCCGGCGCCATCGCCGTGAACGGCAAGGGGCGTGGCTGGGGTGATCCGGTTCGAGTGCGGCACATGCTCCGGAATGTCATCGAGTGTGTGCTCGCCCACGGCGGGGGCCCGGCCTCGGTGGAGATCAGCGGCGACGATCAGAGTGTCCGGATCGTCGTGACGGACGAAAACGGATCAGACCCGGCGTTGACCCCGCCTCGATTGTTGGAGCCTCTCCTGGTGGAGGAGGTACACATCAAGCACCAGACCATCGGCCTGGGACTAGCGGTCGCCCGGGAGCTCGCTCGCCGGATGGAGGGGCGCCTCACGTATCAGCGCGAAAACGGGCATGGCTTCTACACCCTGGAACTGCCCGCCGGGCTGGCTGCCCATTCGTCACCCGCCGACGTGGTCGGCTGACTGTCGCCGGCCCACGTTTGGGCCGAGACAGGAGCTCTGGGTCGCCTCACTCGGCGAGTGAGACATTTTCTCGCTCCACGAGGCCGGTGAAGCGTGGGTAGGGGCACAATCGGAGAATGGAATTCGTCCGAACACCCGATGACCGGTTCCGCGACCTCGTCGATTGGCCCTACGCACCCCATTATCGGCAGGTACCGGCCGAGGACGGCTCAGTGCTGCGAATCGCATACGTGGACGAAGGAAGCGGGTCCACGATGCTCCTGTTGCACGGGGAGCCGACCTGGTCGTACCTCTACCACCGGATGATCCCTCCTTTGGTCGAGGCCGGCTTCCGCGTGCTGGCGCCCGACCTGATCGGCTTCGGTCGCTCCGACAAGCCAACTCGACCGGACGACTACTCGTACCAGGCCCACGTCGACTGGCTCGAGTCCTGGCTCCTCCAACTCGACCTCTCGGGGATCACCTTGTTTTGCCAGGACTGGGGTGGGCTGCTGGGCCTGCGGCTCGTGGCGGCACACCCGGATCGCTTCGATCGGGTGGTCGTGTCCAACACCTGGCTTCCCACGGGGGACGAGACGCCAAACGAAGCCTTCCTCCGCTGGCAGAGCTACGCCGCCTCTGCTCCGCGCCTCCCCATCGCCAAGATCCTCCAGAACTCCACGGTCAACGAGATCCCTGCCGACATCCTGGCCGCCTACGAAGCGCCGTTCCCCGATGACAGCTACATGGCAGGTGCGAAGGTCTTCCCTTCGCTGGTTCCGACCAGTCCCGACGATCCGGCGGCTCCCGCCAACCGGCGGGCGTGGGAGACGTTGGAGAAGTGGGACAAGCCGTTCCTCACCGCCTTCGCCGACTCCGATCCGATCACCCGCGGCGGAGATCGCGGCTTCCAACAGCGCGTCCCGGGCGCAAAGGGCATCGAGCATCGGACGATCGAGGGGGCGGGCCATTTCATCCAGGAGGACAGCGGCGAGCAGCTGTCTGCCTTGTTGATCGACTTCGCCGGCTGACACCGGTCCGTCAGCGGGCCCACCGGTGGGCGCCGGCGACTAGCCCGTGTCCGATCCCTACCTCGGTGCGCGGAGCGCGCCGCGATCGCCACGTCGAGCCAGAAGGCCAGATCGACGTCGTCGCGGATCGCATCCGCCTCGACAGAGATCCAGCCGCGTCCCATGCGCCTTCCCGCACCCATCTCCGCCGGAGAGGCACCTGGGCGCGACGTCAGTTCGCTATGGCGGTCGGCGATGGCTCGCACGAGTAGGTCGCCGTTCTTTCCGGCACTCATCACGAGCTTGTCGTCGAGCATGAACGCCAGGCCGCCGAACATCGGCACTACTCGCACGGACCCCTTGTCGGCGAGGGCCTCACGGAGACGTCGCGCCAGCCGATCTTGCTCAGGAGTCACGGCTCCCTCCTAGCGGGGCGAACGGTACGACAGGCGATCGATGATTCGTACGTGGCCATGCGTGAGAACGAGGTGCGGTTACACCTTGCACTGCTATGTACCTCGTAGTTATATGCCTTTTACTCCTAGCCAAGGAGGGCTGGTTGGACATCGACAAAGATTTGGTTGCGGCATCGGCGACTCCGCTGGTGCTGACAATCCTCGAAGAGGGCGAGAGCTACGGCTATGCCATCCTCAAGCGGGTTCGCGAACTGTCGAACGGCGAGATGGAATGGACTGACGGGATGCTATACCCACTGCTCCATCGTCTCCACCGGCTCGGATTGGTGACCCACGACTGGAGGCTCTCCCCCGAGGGTCGACGCCGCCGGTACTACGCCATCACCGACGAAGGCCGAGCAGCCTTGGAAGAGCACAAGCGGCAATGGGTCGCTGTCGCCCGGACGTTGAGAGACGCCTGGGGCGGAGCCCTGCCCACGCTGGCGTCGGGAAGCCCCTGACGGTGGACCAACTCGAGCTCGAGATCGCCGAGTGGCGCGCTCACCTGGAGCGGAGCCCAGGGCTCAACGGACGCGACGTCGAGGAGCTGGAGATGCACCTCCGGGACCAGATCGACGACCTGGTGGCCGCTGGCCTCGCCGCCGACGAGGCGTTCATCATCGCTGTGAAACGGCTCGGATCCATCGACGAGGTGTCTCAGGAGTTCGCCCGAGAGCACAGCGGCAGGTTGTGGAAACAGCTGGTGCTGTCGGGCGAGGGAGACCCACAGGCGACATCTCATCGCTGGCTAGAGCCGCTCCTCTTCGCGGTGGCAGCGGCGGTGGTGACTCAGGGGGCGCGTCTCGCCGCGGGCTTTCCTGACGATCAGGAATCGTGGTTCCTGAGGAACGCCGCCTTGTTCGTGCTGCCGTTCCTGGCCGGCTACTTCGCCCGCCGCCGCGGGCTCGCCACGAGCCAATGGCTCGTGGCTGTAGCGCCGTTCGCCGTTTCGGCGCTGCTCGTCAACCTCTACCCGTTCGTCGAAGACGGGTCGACCACATTCCTGGTCGCCGCCCACCTGCCTGCGGTCCTGTGGTTCGCGGTCGCCTATCCATACATGAGCGGGACCCTGCGGTCCCATGAACGCCGGATGGATTTCGTGCGGTTCACGGGCGAGTGGTTCATCTACTTCGCTCTGCTCGCGCTCGGAGGAGGTGTGCTGATGGGGATCACCGTCGCCATCCTCACCCCCGCCGGCGTCGACGCCGAAGCGATCATGGAATGGGTACTCCCGATGGGAGCGGCGGGAGCCGTGATCGTGGCCGCCTGGCTGGTCGAGTCGAAGCAGCGGGTCATCGAGAACATGGCACCGGTGCTGACGATGGTCTTCACCCCTCTGTTCGCGGTCATGCTGGTCATCGCCGCGATCGTCTACGCCGCGACCGGTTTGGGTGGCGCCTTCGACCGGGAACTCCTCGGCGTGTTCGACCTGCTCATGGTCGTGGTCCTGGGACTGGTCCTGTACGGCATGTCGGCCCGCGACCCAGGTCAACAGCCAGGGTGGATGGACCGTATCCAGTTCGTGGCGGTGGTAGCCGCACTCGCGCTCGACCTGATGGTGCTGGGAGCCATGATCGTGCGCATCGGAGACCTGGGATTCACGCCGAATCGAACGGCGGCACTCGGCCTCAATATCGTCCTATTGGTCAATCTGGTCGTGACCGCCTGGCTTTCGGGCCGCTTCCTCGCCCGCCGAGGGACCTTTCATCCGATAGAACGCTGGCAAACCGGCTATCTGGCCGTTTTCGCCCTCTGGGCGGCGACCGTCGTGGTCGTCCTACCTCCCCTGTTCTCCTTCGCCTGACCCCGCGCGTCCCGCTCGCGCATACCTTGATGCTTTCGAAAGGTAGCACTGAGACACAACAGAGGGCGGGTCAAGGCTGCAGACGGGGGTCGTGGGTTGGATCCGGATACAGGCCAGGACAGCCCTCGTCTACGGCCTCGGCGCGGAACTCGAAATGCCAAGGTTCATTGGCATACACAGGGCACAGCCCATAGGCGGGGCCGTGCTTTGCCAGCCACGACTGTGCGTCGGCCGGCCCCAAGTCGACTGCACCCCCCGACACATGGACAGAGGTCTCCGCGGTTGCCACCCAGCGGGACGCCTCGGCCTCAGACCCGTATTCGGCGACGGCTTCGCGGAACAACCGGTCCTGGTAGTCGGCTGACCGCCACCCGCTCGTCACGTAGACCTCGACGCCCTCTCCGGCGGCATCTGCCACCGCGGATCGGAGCGCCTCGAGCAGGAATGGGTCGAGGTTGGCGATCCCGGGGTAGGTGTCGTCGTAGACGGTGGTACCTCCAGGAAGTGCTCCTTCCTTCTGGGTGTCGGTAGTCGACCTGCCCTCGCCTCGTGAGGGCTCCGAGAGGAGCGGAGGCGCTTCCTCTCGAACGACTCGAGAAGCCACGGTGTCGGCGGGAGCCGTCTGTGCCGCGGTGGATGAGGAAGCGAGATCGGATCGATCGGAATCGACCGGAGGGTCCGACGACGATACCGCCTGGAGGCCGAAGATCGCCACGACCGCCGCGACGAACAACGAGGCCATCGCCGACGAGCGGGGGTTTTCTCGACCTCTGCTTCGAATGTCTCCTGTTCGAACCATGCCGCCACTCAACGCGGCGTGGTGTTGTCAGACCGTAAGCGGTTTTTCTTACAGAGACGATATGTCCCGGTGCGTAACCTGGTCTAACTCCCGAACAGGTCCAGGATGAGGACATGCGCGTGTTGGTCGTCGAGGACGAGCCCTACATGGCAGAGGCCATACGAGACGGCCTCCGCCTCGAGGCGATCGCGGCTGACATCGCCGGCGACGGCGCTACCGCCTTGGAGCTCTTGAACGCCAACTCCTACGACATCGCCGTCCTGGACCGTGATATCCCAGGTCCCTCTGGAGACGACGTGGCCCGTCACATCGTCGATTCCGGCAGCGGCATGCCGATTCTCATGCTCACCGCGGCCGACCGCTTGGACGACAAGGCCTCCGGGTTCGAGCTCGGTGCCGACGACTATCTCACCAAGCCCTTCGAGCTGAAGGAGTTGGTACTGAGACTCCGCGCGCTGGATCGGCGGCGGGCGCACAACCGGCCGCCCGTCTACGAGATCGCCGGCTTGCGGGTCGACCCGTTCCGTCGGGAGGTCTACCGGGACGGCCGGTACGTCGCTCTGACCAGGAAGCAGTTCGCCGTGCTCGAGGTGCTGGTCGCCGCCGAAGGCGGTGTTGTCAGCGCCGAGGAGTTGCTGGAGCGAGCCTGGGACGAGAACGCCGACCCGTTCACCAATGCCGTGCGCATCACGGTGTCGGCCCTGAGGAAACGGCTCGGCGAACCGTGGGTCATCGCCACCGTCCCCGGCGTCGGCTACCGCATCGAGACCGAAGAAGGCGAGAGATGAGAGAGTCCGGAAGAGACCGTGAACCGGGGCTGAGCGTGCGCCTCAAGCTCACTCTCAGCTACGCCGGGTTCCTGATGGTGGCGGGCGCACTGCTGCTGGCGACGGTGTGGGTGTTCTTGCTGCGGTACGTGCCGGAGGTCATCCACGTGCCACCCGAAGCAGTGCCCGGAGGAGCCGGCGGGATGTTCATCCCGAACCAGGGGGATCTCGAGCGCGCCTTCGTTCCCAGAGCGATCCAGGCGATGGTGTTCCTGTTGGTTTTCGGGCTGGTGGGTGGGTGGATCCTGGCTGGCAGGATGTTGGCCCCGCTGGACCGGATCACGAAGGCCACGCGTCTCGTGGCGGGTGGATCGCTGTCGCACCGGATCGAGATGGAAGGCCGGTCCGACGAATTTCGCGAACTCGCCGACGCCTTCGATGCCATGCTCGCCCGTATCGAATCCGACGTCGCCGAACAGAAGAGATTCGCAGCGAACGCCTCCCACGAGTTGCGCACTCCCCTGGCCATCACCAAGACCCTTCTCGACGTTGCGCGTAACGACCCGGGTCACGACCGTCAGGAACTCGCCGAACGGCTACAAGTCGTCAACGCCCGAGCTATCGAACTGACCGAGGCACTGCTCGTCCTCAATCGGGTCGACCAACGCTCGTTCACCCGGGAAACGGTCGACCTGTCGCTGATTTCCGAGGAAGCGAGCGAAACGCTCCTACCCCTCGCCGAGAAGCGCAATGTCACCATCGAGATCTCCGGAGAGGTCACTCCAACGGTCGGATCGAGCGCCCTGCTGTTGCAGATGACTACGAATCTGCTCCACAACGCCATCGTCCACAATCTTCCGGACGGCGGAGCCGTGCAGGCCTGGGCGACTACGGAAACCGATGCCGCCGTCCTCACCGTGGAAAACACCGGCGAGACAGTGAGCCCGGAGTTGATCTCGACACTCACCGAGCCGTTCCAGCGCGGCTCCGAGCGCATCCTGAGCGACCACGCCGGTGTCGGCCTCGGTTTGGCGATCGTGAAGAGCATCGTCGAGGCCCACGACGGCGAACTCAGACTCGAGCCAGGCCGGGAGGGAGGTCTGCGGGTCACGGTGCGGCTCCCACTCGCCCCGCCACCCGACGAGGCCGCCTCGAACCTAGAGACCCTGGATCCGGTCGCGGTCGACTAGTCCCTAGTCCGAACTCGCTTCGACGGGTTGCGTGTACCGGCACGCCGGGAAGCCCGAACAGCCGTAGAAGGCCACGCCGTCTTTGCGTCTCGTTCGCTCCACCATCGCTT
>DATGPZ010000111.1:0-29511 GCA_035304485.1 Acidimicrobiia bacterium
CGGCGTTCTTCGTAGGAGGAATCGCTGCCGGCCGCATCGCCCGGTATGACGGAGGAAAGAACGGGATCGCTTCGGCCCTTTGGGCCCTTCTGCTGATCGCCGTTTTCGCGGCACTCGGTGTGTTCCTCGGTGCGGAATACAACGCGTTCCAGCGAGCCGGTTTGCCCGACTGGTTCTCCCAAATCCGTCTAGGGAGTGGCGAAGCTACGACCCTCGGCATCATCGCCGCTGCCATCAGCGTGGCATTGATGTTCTTGGGCGGATACCTGGGCGGCAGGATTGGAGAGGCATATCACCGCCGAGTGGATGCTGCTCTCGCCGATCGCAGCGTAGAGGGTGGTATCACGCCGGCCGGAGAGCCGGTATGACGCCCGCGGTCCTCTCCGCTTCGACCCTGAAGGGCGACGCGATCGTGAACCCCGCCGGGGACAAGCTCGGTTCGCTCAAGGAGCTGATGATCGACGTCGCCGATGGCAAGATCGCCTATGCGGTCCTCAGCCGGGGCGGCTTCGGTCGTCTGGGCGAGCGCCTGTTCGCGGTGCCTTGGGATCTCCTCACCGTCGACGGCGACCAGAAATGCCTGGTGTTGGATGTGGACGAGGACGTCCTCGAGGACAGCCCCGGTTTCGACCCCGACAACTGGCCCACCTTCTCGGACTCCGCCTGGCGGCAGGGAGTGGATCGCCATTTCGGTGTTGGGCGCTCGACTACCCCTACCCAAACGACCCCTATTGATAGGTCTGGCTCATCGGAGGATCCGGCTTCGACAGAGCCTGTATGAGGCGGACCGTCATCGCCCGGTCGTAACGATCGCGCGTGACGAGTCTGCCGGAGAGGTCGAGCAGTTCGATGACCTGGCTGCCGGAATCTGTCTTCGTCACGGCCAACACTTCCACGGGTTGCGATGGATGCGCTCGACGCGCAACCAGGTCGGTGACCCCGGCCACTCTCGCCAAGGGTCGAGCAGGCCCGAGTTTCTGTCCATCACTCGGGCGCAACTCGAGTAGCGAAGCCGAATCGTCGGCGCGACGAATCAACAGATCGTCTCGGCCGTCACCCGAGTAGTCGAACAACACCGTCTGGTCGGGAAGGGGGCCGGTTTCGCCCAGCAGTAGCGGCTCGCTGAATCCCGTCCCGGTCGAGAACTGGCCGAACCAGCAGGATCCCGACTCGCAAGGAGCGGCGTAGAACAGGTCGTCCCGGCCGTCGCCGTCCAGATCCCCGCTCTGCGGTGCGACGTCGAAGCCGTCCGGCGGGGTGCCCCAACCGGTCGGATCCGCGAAGTGGTCTCCTCGACTCAGATGCACCCGCCAGCAGGCGATGGTCGGGTCCCGGCCGCAGAGTCCGACGTAAGCCAAGTCGTCGAGGCCGTCCCCGTTCCAGTCGCCTGCCACCAGATGCTGGGTTGCGCTGGAGAACCAGGCTCCGTCGCCCCAGTTCTGTCCTCGGCCGAAACCGGAGCTCAGGCTCCTGTGGGCTCGCCAGCAGGGGAGGGACCGGCCACACCGGCCCCGGTAGAGGAGATCGTCGTCGCCATCTCCATCGAGGTCGGCTGCCACGATGCCGAGGCGATGGGTGTCGAGGCTGAACCAGGCACCGTTGCCCATGGCCTCGGCAGCCGTCAGACCGTCGGGTGTTATGCGAGTCCGGGTGAAGCACGGCCCGGTGTCGCACGCTGACCACCGCACCCACTCACTGAAGCCATCGCCATCGATGTCGGCATGGAGCTTGCGACCCACCCCGTTGCCGGCGCCGCACCCGATTCGTTTCCCGTCCACGACGACCTCGTCGAAGGTGATGCCGAGATCGGTCGGGGCGCGAGGCTTTCCGCCGTAGTAGACGTTGAACCAGAAGGACTCGATTCGGATCTCCGGTTCGTCGGGTCTCCGGAAAGCGATCCCCGACTCCTCGAAGGCGAGTGTCCCGTCGACCCAACCGCGCAACGCGCCGTCTGCCAGTCCGGGCCGATTGAGCTGCAACTCCCCTTCCACGCAATACCACTCGCCGGGCTGGAGCTTGCCGGCCTCGTTCCAGTGCATTCCATCGCCGTAGCGACGCTCCTGGCCCAGGTGATACACGTAGTAGCCGAGACGGGCACGCCCGTCGGTTTCTCGAACACCGGTGAACTTCATCCGAGCCGACCAGCCAGGTGCCGAGGGCGACGATCGATATCCACCCTTGCCGCTGTATCCGTAGATACCGGAGAAGCCTGGAAGTTTGCCGCTGTCGCGCGGATTCCAACCCGGCTCGAACCGAACGTAGTAACGGAAGAAGAGGGTCTCAGGGTCGTCGCCGGCTATCTCGTCCAGATCCAACTTGAAGTCGGCGCCGTAGTGGGAGCCACGAGGGATCTTCACCGCCAGCCCCGAGCCCTTGAAGCCGGAGTCCGTCAATCGCACCCGATTGCGCGAGCTGGGCGACTTTCCATCCCAGAGTTTCAGCTCATCGAAGGGGTCGTGGAACCCCAATTCGGGTCCGCTCGTGGCCGACGAGACCTTCGCCGGGGCGAGGCCGGTCGCCTTGGCCAGAGCGTAGACGGCCTCGTCCCTGGTCACCGGGGCTTCCGGGCAGATCCGTCGGTTCTCGGGAGGGTCGCATGCTTCGAGGCCGCCCTGCCGGGCGAGGGTGACGAGTGCCGGCCCGTGAGGGGTATCGGACAGATCCCGGAACACCGACAGATCGTCACTCGGTTTCCAGCCCATGGTCCGTACGACCAGCTCTGCGAACTGGCCGCGGGACAGAGGCTCCGAAGGGCAGAACTTCCCGTCTCCGCAGCCGCTCGTGACGCCGGCCGCGGCCAGTGCGTCGATGGCCGGTTCCGCGGCCAGCCCATCGTCGTCCGCGAAATGGTCTCCCGAGTCTTTCGGGACCTCCGCCGCCCGGCTGAGCAGGATCGCGACTTCCGCTCGGGTCACCGCCCGGTGGGGACAGAACCGGTCGTTGGTAGGCGGGTTGCACCCGGAAACCAACCCCGCCGCCGATGCCGCTTCGATATAGCCCTCGTAGCGGCTGCGGTCGTCGTCTACATAACGCCCTGACGCCCCGGCCGGAGCCGGGGCGAGGGCGAGGAAGGCGAGTGCGACTGCGACGACGCAGAGTGTCGACCGGACCACGGAGCGAGAACGTACACTTCTACCCGGGGAGTTCCCAAGGACCTCTTCGGGTCTTCCGACCCGTTTCGCGAATGGGTGGTTCGATCACTTTCAGGAGCGGTCGTTGGGGGACGCGGGGTAGTGGATCTCGAGGATGGATTGCGCTCGGCGCATCGCCAGCGCGGCAGCCAGCATCAGGGCTGCTCCGGCTCCCCATGCCAGCCCGAACGACGAGTACTGGGCGACAGCTCCGAAGGCGAGAGGGCCGACCGCGTTGCCGATGGCGAGGCCGGCCAGTCCGATTCCCGCTGCCGCGCCGGGGGTGGCGGGTGTCAGTCTCACGAGGGAGAGGAACAGGATTCCGCTCCAGCCCCACCCGGCGGCGAAGGCACCGACGGTTCCCAATACCAGCAATGCGGAACCGGCGATGGCGACGACCGCCATGCACCCAGCACCCACCGCCAGCATCACCGCGATGAGGCTCAGCTGAGGCCCGTCGTGTCGGTCGGCGAAGGCGCCCGCGCCCATCCGGCTGGCGATGCCGGCGATGCTCCCCACTGCCAGCAGTACGCCTGCGGTCTCAGGGGAATTGCCCATCGCCACGGCGCTCTCGGTGAGGAAGACGCTGACGCCGCTGGCGGCGGTGGAGGCGGCCGCCGTCGCTCCGGCTACCACGAGCAGGCCGTGGCGCGGTGGAGCGGACACGGGCTCGACGGCGTTTCCGGGGCGGTTTCGGTCTATCCGGATCTGCGGGACGATCGCCAGGACCGCAACCAGCGGAACGAGTCCGACGAGGAACGCCCATCTCCATCCGTGTGAAAGGGCGACGGCGGGGACGGCGATTCCGGCCGCCAATGTCGCCGCCGGGATCGAAGCCTCCTTGATCCCGAATGCCAGTCCTTGCCGTCCAGGTGGAGCCACCGCGGTGATGAGGATCGCCAGGCCAGGATCTATCAGGGCGAGTGCCGCGCCCGCCACCATCAACGCAAGGGCCAGACTCCAAAAGCCTTCGGCCGAGAGGCCGATCCCGGCCATGGCCAGCGAGCTCACGAGGCAGCCGGTGAGTACGGATCGCCGTGCTCCCAGCCGGTCGGACAGGCGCCCACCCGCCGGCCCGATGAGGGCGCTCACGAGAAAGCCGAGCGTCACCGCCGCTCCGAGTTGGGTCTCCGAGAGCCCGATGTCCGCCCGGATCTGGACGGCCAGTCCTCCCACCATGAATGTGGGAAGGGCGGCCAAGGCCAGGGCGGCAGCCACCGCCGTGAGGCCGAGAGCCGTTCCTGACGGGCTCCGAGGGAGGCCGGTGTTCAGAGCCACTGGTCGGTCGTGCGGTCGCGTTCGAGGTGAGCCCAGCGCCGGCAGCCCGCCTGGTGGAACCACGCCTCCAGGGCCGGCCCGGATGGGTTGTCCCGCATGAAGACGCGGTCGAGATCGGCCAGGTCGGGATCGGTCAGACCTTCGGGCACCCGCGGCATCTCGGCGTGGATGAACTCGTCCACCGGACGGGGCCCGCATCGTGGGCAGGGAACCAGGAGAGCCATCTCAGTGGGTCCCGGTCGATCCGGCGTCGGCCATCAAACGATCCCGACGGAATCGGTCGTAGGAGAAGGGAGCTATCAGTTCGGGGGTTCGCCCGGTGGCGATCAACTCGGCCATCTGCTCACCTCCCGCCGGGATCGCCTTGAATCCCCAGGTCCCCCAGCCGGTGGTCACGAGGAATCCCTCCACCGGTGTGAGACCCATGATGGGCGAGGCGTCGGGTGTCAGGTCACACACGCCGGCCCACTGTCGCAGGATCCGAAGATCCCTCAGAAACGGCAGGTAGGCGATGGCACGGGCGGAACAGGTCGCCAGGAGGTCGAAGGTGGTTCCGTAGGAGTAGCCGGGAGCGGTCTCGTACTCGCCACCGATCAGCATCTCCCCGCGGGCAGTCTGGCTGAGATAGAAGGGGATCTCCACCGAGCCGAGGATGAAGGGAAAGTCCTTCTCGTAGTGATTGGTGACGTATGCCTGCAGAGGATGGGTGACGACCGGCAGCCTCAGGCCCACCATGTCGGCGATCGTGGTCACGTGGCCGCCCACTGCCGACACAACAACGCCAGCGCTGATCGGGCCCCGGTCGGTCTCCACTCCGGTCACCCGGTCACCTTCCATCCGGATTCCGGTCACGGTGGTGCGTTGGGCCACCGTCACTCCCCGAGCCATGGCACCCTCGGCCAGAGCCCACACCACCCGGTCGTGACGGGCTGTGGCCGCCCGCGGATGGAAGGAGGCGCCCAGCACGGGATAGCCGCTGCCCCCTCCGTCGAGGTCCAACTCGGGGACGAGGCGGCCCACCTCCGAGCGCGTGAGGAAGATGGTGTCGGCGCCCGAGGCGCTGTTCCGCACGGCGCGTTGCTTCTCTCCCCGGATCCCCATCTCGGAGTGGACCAGCCAAATCAGCCCTTTCTCCTCGTGCATGATCCATCGGCCTGTCTCCTCTTCCAGCCGCCGGTAGAGGTCGACGCTGTGCTGGTAGAACCTGATCGATTCTGGGATCCCGTAGTTGGCCCGGATCACGGTGGTGTTGCGGCCGGTGTTGCCCGAACCCACGTAGCCCCGCTCGAGAACTGCCACATTCGAGATCCCGTGACGGGTCGCCAAGTGATAGGCGGTGGACAGGCCATGGCCGCCCCCGCCGATGATCACGACGTCGTAGGCGTCTTTCAGCTCCCGCCAGACGAGCTTCACGTCTCGCTCGACGAACTCGTTCACAGCCGTTCCTCCAGATCGGGGGCCAGCGAAGCCCGGGTGATGACCAGGGCCTGTTCTTCGCCGACGAGGATCTTCACCGGTACACCTGCCACCGACCCCTGGAAGGTGCCGCTTCGGAGGTCCACGGGCCACTCCGCTTCGTATTCCAGCCAAGACTCGAGATCTTCGACCGTCAGCGCCGCTCCCCACCATCCCGTGTCCTCCAACACGATCGCGTGCGGGTCGGAGAGCTCGGGTGGCGAACCACCGAGGACCAGGACCTCGTCTTCGGCGATTCGGATGAGATCGACCGTGGGAGGCCAGTCCACCCCATCCAGGGCGGAAGGGGACGCCACGACCCGGACGGCTGCGATCGGCTCAAGCCTTGGCACGAGCACCCTCCGGGTCGTAGAAGGGGAGTTGCGCCAGACGCGCGGGACGGCCGTCGACGACGACTTCGGCGCGAGTGCCGCCCTCCACGTTCACCCACCCCAGCATGACGGTCCGGTCGAGCACGTATGAGCGGGCGGCCGAGGTGACGTAACCGGCCATCTCGCCGTCCGGCAGAAAGATGGGAGAGCCCTCGATCGGTGCCTCTCCGTCCATCTCGATGCCGACCAAGCGTTTGTCGAGTGGAAGCCGGTCGGTGCGCTCCAATGCGGTTCGGCCGACGAAATCGGGCTTGTCCATCGCCACCGCCCACTCCATTCCCAGGCGCCGGGGTGTGCTGTCGGGCTCTGTGTCTTGGCCGACGACGATGTGGCCTTTCTCCAGCCGGAGGACCTGGAGCACTTGGAGGCCATGAGGGGTCACACCCAGGTCGCGTCCGTGCCTGGTGAGCTCCTCCCAGAGCTTCTCGGAGCCGGCGACGGGGTGGTGGAGCTCATACGAGATCTCTCCGGTGAAACTCAGACGGAGGACGTGGCAAGGGATGCCGGCGATGGTCGTCTGTCGATGCCGCATGAGGCGAATGGGCTCGTCGAGACCGATCCGTTCCATGAGTCGTGTGGCCAGGGGACCGGTCACGTTGATCGCCCCGAATGAGTAGGTGACGTCCATGATCCGGACGTTCGCCTCGAACGTGGACGCCCAATCCCGCAGCCAAGCCTCGGCCCGTGAGGCGCCGGCACTGGTGAAGGTCAGCCAGAATCGGGTGTCGTCGATTCGGGCGACGATCCCGTCGTCGAGTACTCCGCCCCCTTCGGTCAACGCCAGGGCGTATCTCGACCTGCCTGGCGCCAGGTCTGTGACCCGGTTGACGTAGATCCTCTCCAGGAAGGCAACGGAATCGGGGCCATCGACGATGATCTTTCCGAGCGTGCCTACGTCGCCCAGGGACACTCGCTCCCGGACCGCCCAATACTCGGACTCGAGATCGCCGTAGGTCCACGGCCGCCACCATCCCCCGACCCGATCCATGCGCGCTCCCAGCGTTCGGTGGATCCGATCCAGAGCCGTGCGGTGGACGGGCGGAAAACGGACTCCGGCCGCCGCCTCTCCCATGGTCATCTGGCGAGCCAGGGGGCGGGCGGTGAACGAAGGACGGAGGTGTCCTTCCTGGTCGGCGACGAAGGAACGTAGATATGGAGCACACGTCCCTCCCTGGCAGGTTCCCGTTCCCGCCAGGGTGGAGCGCTTGAGCAGTTCCAACTCACGGAATCCGCGGTCCCACGCCGACCGGAGGTCCGTCATCTCCACTCCCGAGCAAGGGCACACCGTCCCCTCGCTGGGACAGCGGGGGAGCTTCGGAGACATGGCTGCGCCCCCGACGGTCTCGATCTGGGATCCGCCGACCATCCGGGCCAGGGTGTCACGCGGGTAGGTGCCGATCCCCACGACGGCGGTGGTGCAGTCGTGGCGGTGCTCACCGTCCCCGTCGGTCGTCACGACCGCTTCGACTCGACCTCGCCCCTCGAAGCGAGCCAGCTCACCGGTGGCGACTCGGCAGTCGATGCCGTCAGGTGGCGCTCCTACCGCTACGACCGATCCGAGGTCGACGCCGGCGTTCGCCAGCCTCTCCGCCGCGGTCCGGGTGAGGATTCCCTTCAACTCGGATCCCGGCACGATAGGGAGGATGTCGGCTGCCCCGGTGGCGACCACGACCCGGGATGCGTGGATCCGCACGATCTCGCCATCGATGCGTGCCACCACCTCCGGGCCTGCATAGATGGCGAGAGCCTCGCCCAAGCCGAGCCGCTCATCGAGCAGGACGAGGCGCGTCCCCTCGGTTGTCTCGACCGCTTCCCGACCCGCATCGCCCGCCCCGATCACCACCACGTCGACCGTCAGAGAGCGCCGCTGCGGGATCCGGCCTCGCGGGCTGGAAGGGAGAGGTGGCAGTTGGCCCACCGGGAACGGATCGACCTGCATGCCGTTGCGCGGTCGGGTCATGCACATCCGCACGTAGGCCACCCCGTCGACGACGGCGAGACAGTTGGCGCAGTCGCCTGCCAGGCACAGCGGTCCCGTCGGCCAACGACCTTCTCTCAAGAGTGAGGTCAGGAGGTCGTCTTCGGCCTCGACGCCGAGCCGGTCGTCTCCCAGCTGGATCTCCATCGGACGCCTGGGCGGACCTAATCAGCTTCTGATTGGAGCACGGCCCAGAGAAGGTCCTTGATGCTCACCATCCCGATCAGGTTGCCGTCCTCGAGCACCGGCATGTGGCGGTACCCGGCCGCCATCATCCATTCCGCCGCCTCGGTGGTTTCGATCTCGGGCGCGAGCGAATCGGGATCCGGTGTCATCACGGACCGGACCGGTGTCGTCGAGGCGTCACCCCCTTCGCCCACCAGACGGAGGACGTCGCGTTCGGTGAGGATCCCGACCAGATCTCCTTTGTCGATCACGGCCAGTGACCCGACGCCGTGTTCGGCCATCGTCCGGGCGGCCTCCGCCACTGGCACCTCGGGGCTGCAGGCATCGACCTCTCCGGCCACCAACTCGCGTATGAGCATCCTCTTCCTTTCGTCTCTATCCGCGGCCGCCGGATCCATGCATCGGCGGAGGGTCCTGGACCGCGCAATGGCGTACCTCGATCTGTAGATCCTCCGACTGCCCGGCTAGGACGTCCCGGCGGATCATCGTCGATCCGATTATCGCTCCTGCCACCGAGAGGCCGGCGGCGATCCACATGGCTGACCGAAAGCCAGGAGCGTAGGCCTCGGGGTCGGCGAAATCGCCGCCGGTCAGTCCTGCCAGGGCGGGCAGGGCCGCAACGGCCAGGAGCTGGCCGGTACGTGCCACCGCGTTGTTGATGCCCGACGCCAGACCGGCGTGACGCTCCTCGACGGCGGCGAGCACCGTGGCGGTGACGGGCGTCACGACGAGTGTCAGGCCTACACCGAACACGAGGAGGGAGGGCAGCACGTCAGAGATGTAGGCCGCTCCGTTCGGGATCTCGCCCATCATCACCATCCCGCCGGCCAGGAGAAGCGGACCGATGGTGAGTGGCAGCCTCGGGCCGATGCGCTGTGCCAGCCGCCCGACCAGAGGTGAGCCGAACAGCATGATCAACATCACGGGGATGCTCGCCGCGCCGGCCCCGGTTGCAGTGAAGCCGGCCACGGTCTGGAGGTGGACGATCAGCATGAAGAAGACTCCGCCGAGCGCGGAGTACACCACGAACGTGGCCAGGTTGGCTCCCGTGAACTGGCGGCTTCGAAACACCTCGAATGGAACCATCGGCGCTTCGGTGGCGCGTTCCCACAGCACGAACGCAACCAGGGCCACCACGCCCACGATCAACCCCGCCGTCACGGTGGGGTTCAATCCGCCGTCTGGGTATCCGATGATGGCATAGGTCGTGCCCCCCAGACCGACGACTGCCATGACTCCGCCTACCCAGTCGAGGGGATCTGCGCTCGGTTCCACGGATTCCGGCACATGACGGATTCCGGCCCATATCACGGCCAAGGCCAGGGGAACGGGCAATGCGAAGATCCACCGCCATCCCGGACCGTCCACCAGGATGCCTCCCAACAGCGGGCCAATCGCGGCCGCGATCCCGGTGAGTCCTGACCAGGCGCCTATGGCGGTCGCCCGGTCTTCCTGTTCGAAACAGGACTGGATGATCGCCAGGCTGCCGGGAGTGAGGAGAGCACCACCCACACCCTGGAGGATCCGACCCGCGATCAGCAGGGGCGCGTTGGGAGCGACGGCGCACAGCAGGGAGGCGAGGGAGAACCAAGCCACTCCCGCCAGGTAGACGCGACGCCGTCCGTAGTGATCGCCGAGGGACCCTCCGACCAGGATCAACGCCGCCAGAGTGACCATGTAGCCGTTGAGGACCCATTGGAGGGTGGCCACGTTGGCGTCGAATTCCGCTCCTATCGCGGGGAGGGCGACTGAGACATCGGTGCCGTTCAGCATCGCCACACCGGTACCCATCACGGTGGTGGCGAGAACCCAGCGCCCTTCGGTGGTTCCCATTCGGAGTCGGGCGTGGGGCACCGTCATGGGTGCAGCCTAGGTGGGTTCAGTCCCGGACGATCCAGAAAAGCCGGGCGGGCTCGGGGAGGAGGTTGTGCCAGCCCGAGATCGCATCCCGGGTCACGAGGAGGGCGTCGCCGGCTCGCATCACCGGCGTTGCCTCGTTGAGGATCAGCTGGACGAGACCCGTGCTGACCATGACTAGCTCGGCTCCCTTGTGGACCGCGGGCGGGCCGCCCGACTCGCCCGGCCCCAGGGTGATCAGGTGCGCTCGCAGGCCGGCACCGGGGTCGTCGAGGAGGGAAACGATCCCCCGGCGAGGAGGGATCCGGTCGCGTCTCGCCAGCACGTAGCCCGGGTCCGAGTCGATGTCGAAGAAGTCGTCCATCGAGACACCGAGCGCCTCGGACAGTGTGAGCAATGTCTCCACGCCTAGTCCTCGGTGCCCCGCCTCCGCTTGGGAGATCGCACTGGGCGAAACCCCGGCGAGACGGGCGATCTCGGTCTGGGTGAGCCCGCGCTCGTTGCGGATTCGGCGTAGCCCTTCGGCCAGGCGTCCGGCGGCGGGCATCGGGTCGAGCTCGAGAGAATCGTCGCTGAGTTCGGCGTCGAAGATACGGCCCCGAAGCCCGGGGCGCCCTTCGGACTTACGGACGTGCAATCTCCCGCCGGCGAACTCGAACACACACTGTGTCACACGCTGCACGGCGTCGAGGACTCGGCCGGAGCCGGCTCGGCTGGCCCTCCAATAGGCGATGGCTCCCTGATCGAACAGGCGGGGACAGGTACGGGTGAAGAAGCGAAGGGTGCGCTCGTCGCCGAGTCGCCGGGTCAGCGTGTCGAGCCCTCTCACCACTATCCGGGCCCCCGGTTCGCGACCCAGTTCGACGATGCGGGGCTCGAGTTCCACGACGTCGGCCAGTCGTTCGCCTGGTCGGGCGTCGACCAGGGTCACTCCTTCGGGGACATCGATGTCCTGGCCATCGAGGAGAACCAAGGAGCGGGGCACCGAGGTGTCGGCGGTCAAGAAGGCGGTCTCGATGACTCGGTGGAATCGCTCCCGGTCTGACACCCACACGACGTTGTCGCCGGCCTGGAGGCCCCCCAGATGGTCGTTCAGGGATGGCAGACCGCTGGAGTGCTGCTGATCGAGGGATGGCATCAGAATCAGCGATGCTAATAGAAGATCGGAGGGGGCAGAAAAAGAGACCCGATTCGGTGAGCCAGGCTTATGGAAGCTTGCGGGCCGACGGGTGGTGGCGTTGGCTGGACCCGAATCGATCGGCCCCAGGAGGTCTAAATGACGATTCCACAGCCTACCCGCCAAGGCGGTCTCGCTCCAGAGATGGTAGACGCCCAACGGCAGAGGCTGATGGAAGCGAGAGAGTTTCACGCCGCCCAAGTGGAGTCGGCCCGTGAAGACGACGACGTGTCGTTCGTCATGTCGCGCCGTAGTGAACGGCTCCTGGAAGAGATCGACCTCGCCCTCGAGGCCATCGAGGACGGCTCCTACGGGTATTGCGTGAGCTGCTCGCTTCCCATCCCCATCGAACGTCTGGAGGCTGTCCCGCACACCCGCCACTGCACGGCTTGCGCATCGAGAGGATGAGCCGCCGCGACGTAGTGGTGGTGGTTCCCGGTCAGGAAACCACCTGCTTCGACGGAGTTCGTGAACTGACCGAGCCCACGGCGGTCGATCTCGACCGCCGTGGTCGGATTCGAAACCTCGGCTCTCGTGCGGGAGGCCCGGACGGCCGAGAGGCGGTCGTGCCCTTCTCGGCCACCGACGTCTTCCACATCGACGTGGCGGCCGCCTACATCCAATCTCTGGTTGGGGGATTCCACTTGCGCCATCCGGTGGCCGCCATCCTCACTCCGGCCGGCAGTCACCACAAGGACGAGCGTTGGCAGAGCGTGGCGGCTCGGTTACGTATCCCTGCGGTGCTGGTGTCGCGACCGATGGCCGCCGCGGTCGGTCTCGGACTGGAGGTCGATTCCGCCGGCGGCATGCTCGTCGTGGAGGTGTCTTCGAGTATCACGATCGTGGCGGTGGTCGCCGACGGTACCGTCGTGGCTTCGGTCACCGGTCGGGGACGTGAGCCGGCAGACGTGGCGGCCCTGATCCGTTCCGTTCTGGTCGGGATCGATCCGGATCTCGAGTGGGACGTCCGCCGGGCCGGCGTGCACCTCCTGGGCGATTTCCCGGGTGGCTCGTGGGTGGCCCAACTGGGAGAACGGCTCGACTTGGACATCCATCCCGGCGGTGGTCGCCGGACTCTCTACGAAGGGGCCCTGGCCACCATGGACGAGATCTATCCCTACGTCGTGGGAACCCGGCGTCCGGGCCCTCAGAGACGGCCTGGCCTGCTCCGCATGCTGAAGTAGCTCCCCGAGCTCCGGCCCTCGGAGATCTCGATCGGGAACCGCACCACGTAGATGTCCTCGGGGACGACCCGTCCCGGATTGAGGGGAGAGCCGAGCACGTCTCGATACTTGTCGTGGAAGGCGGCGATCACCTCCTGTGACGTGCGGTCGTCATCGACGAACTCTGCCGTGCTCCACACGATCACCGATTCCCAGTCGCCCGTGGCGTCGTCCATCTTGCTGACCTCGAAACACACCCTCGGGTTGGCCTTCATCGCCTCGATCCGCTTTCCCGAGGCCGTGCGGACGTAGATGGCCTCACCGATGAGCACGAAGGAGATGGGAGCGACGTAGGGGTCGCCTTCGGAGATCACCGCCAGATGTCCAACACGGGCGGTCGACAGCAGGGCCAGACACTGAGTCGGCGTGAGCTCGTTCATCGAGTCCGACGATACACGCCGGGTCTCTCACCACTCCTCGGAATCGGCTTCCTGCTCTCCCTTGAGACGAGCGACGTAGGCCGCTGCCTCACTGCGGTTGCTCATGCCCATCTTGGCGAGGATGTTCGAGACGTAGTTCTTGACCGTCTTCTCGGCCAGGAACATCTCCTCGGCGATCTGTCGGTTGGTGAGCCCTTCGGCGATGTGGCCGACGATGATCCGCTCCTGCTCGGTGAGCTCGGCCAGCCGCGGGTCCTCCCGGGTTCCGTGGCGGATTCGTTCGAACAGGCGATCGACCATGTTCGGGTCGAGGAGCGACTCGCCGGCGGCGACCTTCTTGATGTCATCGATCAACTCGATGCCCTTGACCCGCTTGAGGAGGTATCCGGAGGCACCGGCCATGATCGAAGCCATGAGGGCTTCCTCGTCGGCGTAAGACGTGAGCATGAGGACCTTGACGTCGGGAAACGCGCTGAGGATGTCGCGGCAAGCCTCGATGCCGCTCCGTTCAGGCATGCGAACGTCCATTACCACGACGTCTGGCTCGTCCAACCCGACGCGCCTCACGGCCTCATCGGCCGAGGCGGCCTCGCCGACGACCTCCATCTCGGGGTCGGTGCCGAGCATGGCGGCCAGGCCACGGCGCACCACCTCATGGTCATCGACCAAAAGAACACGAATCGGCATGCCGTTCTCAGGCTAACCGAGGACGGAGCCCGGACGTTAGCCTTCGAGGCATATGAGCATCTCGCTGGACCGGTTCAAGCTCCTGACCGAGGCAGCGGCGTCGGTGGTGGGGACCGCCGAGCTCGAGAAGCTCCTCGCTCGGCTGGTCGAGACGGCCCGCAACACGACCGGAGCGAAGTACGCCGCCCTGGGCGTGATCGGTGAGCACAAGACCCTGGTCGAGTTCGTCCACCGGGGAATCGATGCGGAGACGGTCCGCCTGATCGGCCACCCGCCCCAGGGCAAGGGGGTGCTGGGCACCCTGATCCGCGAGCGGGCGACGATCCGGCTCGACCGCATCTCCGACCATCCCGATTCGGTTGGTTTTCCCGAGCACCACCCGCACATGGAGACGTTCCTCGGAGTTCCGGTGGCGACCTCCGAGGACACGTTCGGAAACCTGTATCTGGCCGAGAAACCGGGTGGGTTCACGGAGGAGGACGAAGTAGTGGTCGGAGCGCTGGCCGCCGTGGCCGGTTCGGCGGTGGAGACTGCCCGGCTTCGATCCCGGCTCGCCCGGGTAGCTGTCATGGAGGACCGGGAGCGGATCGGTCGGGACATCCACGACTCGATCATCCAGGACCTGTTCGCCGCCGGTCTGGAACTGCAGGGCCTGGCGGCGAGCTCCAACGACGAGAACCTGTCGACCGCTCTCCACGGAGTGGTCGACCGCCTCGACTCGACCGTCGACTCGCTGCGGAGGATCGTGGCCGACTTGGGTCGACGAGGTGAGCGCTCCAGCTTCGAAAAGGAGCTCAGGGCTCACACCATCCAACTGGCCCGCGCGTACGAGGTGGCAGTCTTCGTGTCGGTGGAGCCACCGGACCTCGAACTCGAGCCCGAGCTGGCCGAGGAGGTGATGCCCCTGATCGGAGAGGCCGTTTCGAACGCTCTACGCCATTCCGGGACGGGGGTGGTCGACGTCAAGGCCGAGCTGCTGTCGGACCGCCTGGTGCTCTCGGTGGTGGACGAAGGCAAGGGATTCGATCCCGAGAACGTGGAGCGGGGGATGGGCCTCGACAATCTCGAGAGCCGCGCCCGGCGCCTGGGGGGAGAGGTGACCTTGAGGTCAATCGTTGGGGCGGGAACCGTGGTCGAGGTGGTGCTCCCGATCGGCTGACGCGGCCTGATTCAGCCATTCCGCCATCCGCTCGACCCAGTCCTCGACGGTGGCCTTCGCCACCCGGGCGAGCAGTAGGCGGTCCATCATGTCGCCCACCGACCCGAAGGGCGGACGGTAGGTCGCCTGGAGGTGGAGAGTGGTGCCCGAGCCGTCCCGATCCGACAACACCAGTTCGCCTTCCAGGCTGGGAAAGAGAGCTTCGGCGCCTGTCGCTCTCCACCGCACCGGGAGGACCGGACCGCGGCGCGACATGACGGCCGGCCCCAATGAGACCACCACCTCTTTGGCGATCAGTCTTCCGGGGCCCACTCGGGCGCGCAGATCTTCGCCGCGGCGGTAGGCCACCTCCCCCATGCCTTCCATCTCGGCGCGATCGGAGGTGAGCAGTTCGACCGCCTGGCGCGCGTCTATTTCGACTTCAGCCGAGTACTCGACGAACAACTTGGGACTTCCTTGCCGGCCGGTACCGGCTGTTGCTTACGACTCTCATCCTCCAACCGACTCCATGATGACGGATAGTGGCCAAGGTCCCAACCGCCCGGGACCTTCGACCCTGGGAGGTGGGGAGGCCCGACGGCATGGTGTCGGGAAAACTGCAATCCATCAAGGAGTCGTACAGTGCCGTCGTCTGCCAAGACCTTCGACCGCTTCCTAGTCCTGTTGGCGGTGTTGGGAGTCCTCACCGTAGGGCTCGCCCTCGTAGCCGCCCTGCGGGCGCCTGCCGAAGGGTCCGACGGGGTGGGCACGGCCGCGGCTGGTGCCGGGGACCAGGGTCCTCAGGCCGTCACCGCCACCATCGAACTGAGCGAGTTCGCCATCGACGGGACCCTCGAGGTGCCGGCCGGAGACCTCACCATCGAGCTCGTGAACGCCGGGACCATGATCCACAACCTGGCTTTCGAGGACGGTCCGGTGTCCGAGGACATAGCCGGTGGTGAGACGACCACGTTCCACGTCGGCGAGTTGGCGCCGGGCACCTACACCATCTTCTGCGCCATAGCCGGTCACCGGGAAGCGGGCATGGAAGCGACCCTCGTCGTGACCGAGAGTGCTTCCGGTTCGACGTCCGGTGGGGATGTGGTGGCTGCAGCCGACCACTCCGGTCACGGTGGGGACGGCGGGCTGACCGCCGAAGAGATGGACCAGATGATGATCGACTCGATGCTCGCCTTCCCCGCCGAGACGGAAGGTCGAGGCAATCAGCTCCTCGAGCCCACCGAGATCCGCGAGGACGGGACCAAGGTCTACGACATCACCGCCTCGATCATCGACTGGGAAGTGTCGCCGGGACAGTTCATCGAAGGCTGGGCCTACAACGAGCAGATTCCCGGCCCCTGGATTCGGGCCGAGGTGGGCGACAAACTGGAGTTCAACGTCACCAACGAGACGCCGATGGGCACCGACGTCCACTGGCACGGGATCCGGGTCCCCTTCGAGATGGACGGAGTCGCACCCTTCACCCAGGACCCGATTCGTACCGGTGACACCTTCACCTACACCTTCGAGGCGGTGGAGCCGGCGATCGGCATGTACCACGCCCACATGCACGGTCAGACCAGCGTGGTCAACGGCATGTTCGGTCCCTTCCAGATCGACGAGGCTCCCATCCCTTACGGCCGCACGGTCGGGGGCGTGGAGATCCCCGAGGACCTGGAGATCGCGGCCGAGTTCCCGATGGTGCTCAACGACGCCGGGACGGTGGGGCTGACCCTCAATGGCAAGTCGTTTCCTGCCACCGAGCCCTACTTCTTCACCGAAGGCGATTGGTTCGTCGTCCACTACTACAACGAAGGGCTGCAGGTCCATCCCATGCACCTGCACAAGCTGGATCAGCTCATCTTCGCCAAGGACGGCTTTCCGCTCGACAGCCCCTACTGGGCAGACACGATCAACATCGCTCCGGGTGAGCGCTACTCGGCCCTGGTGCACGCCAACCAGGTCGGGACCTGGATGTGGCACTGTCACATCCTGACCCACGTCGAGAAGAGCGACGGGATGTACGGGATGGCGACGGCGGTGATCGTCGACCCCGCCTGAGCAATCCCAAGGCGGTGGGTGGTGAGTGGTGTGTGCGCGTCCCTCACCACCCACTGCCACGATTGTGTGGGGGTACTGCCCCCACACCCCCACGGCTGCTCGTGGATGGCTGACCGGTCTGGTCGGGGCCATCCGGCCTCTCGGTACGGTTGGTAGGGTCGTCGGGAGGTGAGGTGGTCGGTCGGTGCCCCCACACCCGCACGGCTGCTCGTGGTCGGCTGACCGGTCTGGTCGGGGCCATCCGGCCTCTCGGTACGGTCGGTGAGGCCGTCTGAGGACGCAGCGAGGTCGCTTTTGGGAGGACGCTGCTGCGTCAGGTAGTGACGATGGGGTCGAGGACGATTCCGTCGAGATCGCGGAGGGCGGCTTCCAGATGGTATTGGCTGGTGAACAGTGCCAGCAGGGTGCCGTCGGCCCGGCTCACCACCTCGACATTGCGTCGGCCCCGCAGGCGGTCGGCACTCTCGCGGTCCGTCCGGCGGGCCAGGACGTAGGGGGTGGGCGTGAGCTCGATCGTCGCCCCGAACTCGTTCTCGAGGCGGTAGACCGCCACGTCGTACTGCATGGGTCCGACCGCGGCCAGGATCGGCTCCTGCTCGCCCCGGTCCGGATGGCGGAGGACCTGGATCACGCCCTCCTCGTCCAGCTGGGTGATTCCCCGACGGAACTGCTTGTACCGGCCGGTGTCCATGTTGCGGCCCACCCGGAAATGCTCGGGAGCGAAGGTCGGAATCGGCGGATACCGGAACGTGGCGCCGGTCGTGACTGTGTCTCCGATGTGGAGGTCGCCGGCGTTGACCAGCCCGATCACGTCACCGGGATAGGCGCGATCGACGGTGTCTCGGTCCCGGCCGAACACCTGGTGGGCGTATTTCGTGGAGAAGCTCCGCTCCGTGCGCACGTTCGTGAGCTGCATGCCGCGTTCGAACTCGCCGGTGCCCACCCGGACATAGGCGATGCGGTCACGGTGGCGGGGATCCAGGTTGGCCTGGATCTTGAAGACGAACCCCGAGAAGGGCTCATCGAGAGGGTGTGGCGTCTCCGTTCGGTCCTGGAGGGGAGTGGGGCCGGGAGCGAGATCGACCAGGGCATCGAGTAGGAGCCGCACGCCGAAGTTCCAGAGAGCCGAGCCGAAGAACATCGGGGTGGTCTCCCCGGCCAGGAATCGCTTCTGGTCGTGATCGGCTCCTACGGCGTCGAGCAGATCCAGCTCGCTGCGCACGGTGTCGGCGAGTTCACCGAAGTCGTCGACAGTGAGGTCGGGGCGTTCCTCCTCGGCGCTACGGGTGGCGCCGTGGGTCGTCCGTTCGTACTTCCAGACAGTCGATCGCATTCGGTCGACCACACCCTGGAAGTCCGATCCGGTGCCGAGCGGCCACGTGACCGGCGTCGCCACGAGTCCCAGTTGCGATTCGATGTCGTCGATCAACTCGAGACCGCCGAGCGACGGACGGTCGACTTTGTTGACGAAAGTCAGGAGGGGAATGCCACGCGTCCGGGCGACCTCGAACAGCTTCAGTGTCTGGGCTTCGATGCCCTTCGCCGCATCCAGGACGATGACGGCGGCGTCGACTGCCGAGAGCACCCGGTAGGTGTCTTCTGAGAAGTCACGGTGGCCGGGCGTGTCCAGCAGGTTGAGGACATGGTCCCGGTATTCGAACTGGAGAACCGTGGAGGTGATCGAGATACCGCGCTGGCGTTCCAACTCCATCCAGTCGGAGGTGACGTCGCGCTGCTTCCCGGCTCGCGCCTTCACGGCTCCCGCTTCCTCGATGGCGCCGGCATAGAGGAGCAACTTCTCTGTGAGGGTCGTCTTGCCGGCGTCGGGATGAGAGATGATGGCGAAGGTTCGTCTTCGGGCGGCCTCGGAGGCCACCGAGCTGGAAGCGCGATCGGTCATGGGAGTCCCTGTGAAAGGAGCGGCGGAACCGCCTGTACCCACGGATGTTAAGTCAGTGCCAGTCCATCGACTAACCTGATCCTTGGTCGGTGAACGAATGCCGACCCGGATGGCCGTTCTTCTCGAGGGGTGGTCTTCCGTCCGGGTGCCACGAGGCACCAGTATCGATCGAGGAGCGGACATCAATATCTACGTAGGCAATCTGCCTTACTCCTATGACTCGGGCTCGCTCGAGTCCCTGTTCAGTCAGTACGGCGCGGTGCAATCCGCCGCCGTCATCACCGACCGCGATACCGGCCGTTCGCGGGGCTTCGGGTTTGTCGAGATGGCCGATGAGGATGGTCGTAAGGCCATCGAGGAATTGAACGGACGCGATATCGACGGTCGAGCCCTCACCGTCAACGAAGCCCGGCCGCGGGACGACCGTGGTGGTGGGCGACGGGGAGGCCGCTACTGACATCGCCTGCACTCACCGGCTCCGACGAGACCGCCGGAGCCGGTGACTTCACCGGGCTGGGTCTGCCCCCCGGTGTCGTCGAAACCCTGGCATCCCAGGGGATCGTCGAACCCACACCCATTCAGGGGATGTCCATCCCCGACGCCCTCGCCGGCAGAGACGTCTGTGGTCGGGCCGCGACCGGCTCGGGAAAGACTCTCGCATTCGGTCTGCCCCTCGTGACCGCCCACGACCCATCGGTCGATGGAGGTCCCACGGCGCTGGTGTTGGTACCGACCCGTGAACTCGCCGCCCAGGTGACCGAGTCTCTCGAACAACTCGCCCGTGTCGGCGGCGCGAGGATGGTGGCCGTCTATGGCGGTGTCCCGATGCGTCAACAGATTCGAGAGCTGAAGGGTCGGGTCGACATCCTCGTCGCCACGCCGGGACGGCTCCTCGATGTTGCGCGCCGGCGTCTGGTGCGGCTCCAGAACGTTCGCCGGGTCGTAATCGACGAAGCCGACCAGATGGCCGACATGGGGTTCCTGCCTCAGGTTCGCGAGATCATGGACCAGGTGCCACGAGGCCATCAGACGATGCTGTTCTCGGCCACCCTCGACGGCCAGGTGGGCGCACTGGTCAGGGACTACATGACCGATCCGGTGACCCACAGCGTCGAGAGCGATCGGGTCATCGACTCCGCCCAGGAACACCGGTTCATCGGCGTCCATCACATGGACAAGGCCAAGGTGGCGGCCGTGATCATCGGCAGCCATCGGCGCACCCTCGTGTTCGTGCGTACCAAGCGGGGCGCCGACCGCGTGGCTCGGGATCTGGCTGATGAAGGCGTGGCGGTCGCCAAGACCCACGGCGACCTCCGTCAGGATCAGCGGGAAAAGAGCCTCGCCCGTTTCACCGACGGAAAGGTCCAGGCGCTGGTGGCGACCAATGTCGCCGCCCGCGGCCTCCACATCGACGACGTGGATGTCGTCATCCACTATGACCCGCCGGACGACTTCAAGACGTTCGTGCACCGGTCGGGTCGCACCGCCCGGGCCGGAGCCGAGGGCCTCGTGGTCACCCTCGTGGAGTGGGACAAGACCCTCGAGGTCGAACAGCTCCAACGTGCCGCTGGCCTCAACACGGAGATCGTCAAGATGTACTCCAACGACCCCCGCCTGAAAGACCTGGCCTCTTTCGAGCCGGGCGAGGTGGAGTTCAGGAAGAAGACGGCGGCCGACTTCTCCCGTCGGGTGAGGTCCCGCCGCCGCTAGCTTCGGTCAGGGGCGAACGATCAGCTTCCCGATCGCCTGGCGGCTCTCGAGGCGCCGCAGGGCTTCGACCGCTCGGTCCAGCTCGAACACCTCGGAGACCGTCGGGTCGATCCGTCCCGACGTCCACCATTCGTTGAGCGTTTGGAAGTTGGCGTGGTTGCGGTCCGGAAACATCGAGGCGAACCGCCCCCAGAACACCCCTACCAGGCTCGCCCCTTTCAGAAGGGCGAGGTTGGCCGGAACCGAAGGGATGTCGCCGCCTGCGAACCCGATCACGAGATGCCGACCCTCCCAGCCGAGTGATCGGAATGCTGTCTCGGTCACGTCACCGCCCACCGGGTCGTACACGACGTCGACACCTTCCGGAGCGAGATCCCGCAGCCGTCCCCGCAGATCCTCCCGGTCGTAGCGGATCACGTCGGTGGCGCCACTCGCACGCACCGCCTCCTCTTTGGCATCGGAGGAGACGGCGGCCACCACCCGGGCGCCGACGGCGGTCCCGATCTGGACGGCGGCCAGTCCGACCCCGCCCGCCGCCCCGAGGACGAGGAGAATCTCTCCCTTCTCGAGGTGAGCCCGGTCGATCAGGGCGTGGTAGCTGGTGCCGTAGGCGATGGGCAGGGCGGCGGCTGTCTCGGCCGACATCCCATCTGGCGCCTCGAACACCTGGTGGGCGTCGACCACTACCTGTTCGGCAAAACCGCCCCAGCCCACGAACGCGTACACCCGATCGCCCACTGCGACGTGTTCGACACCGGGAGCGACCTCGGCCACCGTCCCGGCGACCTCCATGCCGGGGGCGAACGGCAACGAGGGCTTCTCCTGGTACAGGCCGCGGATGATGAGCAGATCCGGGAAGTTGGCTCCCGTCGCTTCCACCTGCACTCGAACCGCCCCGTCCGGGAGGTCGGGTTCGGGCAGCTCGCCGACTTCGAGCGAGTCGGGTCCGTCCAAGCGGGAGCAGATCAGAGCACGCATGGCCGAAACCTACTCGCCCGACGAGAGGGACGGCCGGTCCGGCGACACCGCCGACAGATCGAGGCCCGCCTCTGCGATGTGGCCCGGCATTCCCTCGCCCCGCACCAGGGCGGCCGTGAGCTGTGCGGTCGCAGGGGCGGCCTGGATGCCGGTGCCGCCTTGTCCGACCATCCACACGAACTCGGGCACCTCGGGATCGGGGCCGATGACGAGTGACCGATCGGGTGCGAACGTGCGCAGACCGGCCCATTCCGAACGGACCGAGCGGATCTCCAGTGTCGTGGCCTCGTTGATCCTCTCAATCGCCAAGGCGACGTCCAGGGGATCGGGTCGGGCGTCGCCCGGATCGGTGGGAGTCTCGTCGGCAGGAGAGCAGAGGAGCTGGGGTCCATCGGGCTTGAAGTAGAACTCGTGGTCGGCATCGATCACCATCGGCCACTTCACCCACTCGTCCTTGCCGCCGACCATGAAGGCGGTCCGGCGCATCGGCTGCAGACCGACCGGGGTGACGCCGGCTAAGCGAGCGATCACGTCGCCCCACGCCCCGGCCGCGTTCACCAGGATCGAAGCCGTCAGCTCGTGATCGCCGGCTTCGACCACCCAGGCGCTTCCCTGGCGTTGGATCCGGGAGACGGGAGCGGATGTCACCACTTCGCCTTTCCTTTGGCGGAGCCCGCGGACGTAGGACTGGTGGATGGCCGCCACGTCCATGTCGAGAGCGTCCGGTTCCCACAGCGCACCATGCAGCCGGTCGGGACGGAGAACGGGAACCATCTCGACTGCTTCCTCCGCCGACAGCGGAATCGCCTGGGTCCCGGCCTCCTCGGCTGCTGCTGCCACTGGTTCCAGGCTCGTCGCCTGATCCGGCCGGGCGATCCACAGAGCACCTCGGTTGGACATGAAGGGCATGTCGGTGAAACCGGGTGGGGGGTCGAGGAGGAACGCCTGACTGGCCACGGTCAAGGGGCGGGCCGTCTCCGATCCGTAGCTAGGAATGAGGATGGCGGCCGACCGCCCGGTGCTGTGGGCGGCGAGTTGGGCTTCGGCCTCTGTCACCACCACCCGGTGAGTGGCGGCGAGTTCGTAGGCGACCGAGATCCCGGCCATCCCTCCACCGATGACGATCACATCGAAATCGCTCATGTCGTCGGCACCGCCATCCGAGCTACCTCCTCCGTACCGGCCATCAGGGGCTGGGTTCCGAACATGGCCCCATGATCGCCGGTCACCCGTGACGCGACGAAAATGTCGGCGACCCTGGAGTCGGCCCGCTCGAGCAACAGTGCTGCCTGCACGGCGATGGCCAACCGCTCCGTGATCCGTCGGGCCTGCGCCTCGGGATCGGCCGGGTTCTCGATCAGACCCCACGTCTGGTCCAGGAAACGGTCGAAATGCGAGTCGTGGCCTCGCGCCCGGTCCAGTTCCTGGCGCAGGGCTTCGACCGCGGTGGGCTGTTTGGCGAGGACGCGAATGACATCCAGCGCGATCACGTTTCCCGAACCCTCCCAGATGGCGTTCAAGGGCGACTCCCGGTAGAGGCGGGGGAGGATCGACTCCTCCACGTAGCCGTTCCCGCCCAGGCATTCGAGCGCCTCGCGGACGACCGACGAGCATCGCTTGGTCACCCAGTACTTGGCCACCGGGGTCAAGATGCGCTTGATGGCGGCTTCCTCCTCGTCGGTGTCCGACCGGTCGAACGCCCCCGCCAGCCGGGTCATGAGCGCAGTGGCGGCCTGGGTCTCCACTTCCAGGTCGGCGATCACCATCTGCATGGCCGGCTTCTCGATCAGCTTCGATCCGAAGGCTGAGCGATGTGCCACGTGGTGGGCGGCCTGCATGACCGCTTGGCGCATGAGACCCGTCGAGCCCGACACGCAATCGAGGCGGGTGCCATTGACCATCTCGATGATGGTGGGTACTCCGCGCCCCTCCTCGCCGACCAGGTAGGCGAGGGCGTTGTCGAACTCCAACTCGGCCGAGGCGTTGGAACGGTTGCCGAGCTTGTCCTTGAGACGCTGGATCCGGATTTCGTTGACGGTGCCGTCGTCGAGGATCCGGGGCAGGAAGAAGCAGCTGAGACCGGCGGGAGCCTGGGCGAGGATCAGGAAAGCGTCGCTCATCGGCGCCGAGGTGAACCATTTGTGGCCGGTGATGCGGTACCACCCACCGACCTCCGGCTTGGCGGTGGTGGTGTTGGCCCGCACGTCGGACCCGCCTTGCTTCTCGGTCATGCCCATCCCCATCAGTGCTCCGTCTTTATCCCCGGCGGGCAGGAAGCGAGGGTCGTAGACGGTCGACGTCAGGCGTGGCTCCCACTCCTTGGCGAGATCGGGGGCGTGACGTAGCGCCGGCACTACGGCAGCCGTCATCGAGACCGGGCAACCATGCCCGGCTTCCACCTGGGCCATCATCATCATCTGGGCCGCCCGTGCCACGAATCCGCCGTCATCGCTGAGCCACGGCAGGGCGTGGACCCGGTGGGAGATCGAGAGCTCCATCAGCGCGTGCCAGGCGGGATGGAACTCGACTTGGTCGATGCGGTTGCCGAAGCGATCGTGGGTGACGAGTCGGGGCGAGTAGCGGTTGGCGTCCTCTCCCCACTTGTAGGCCCGGGAAGAGCCTATGTTCCGTCCATACCCTCGCAGCAGTTCGTCGTGGACCGTCCCGCCTTCCAGATCGACGAAGCGGGCAAGGACCGGGTCTTCTGTGTAGAGGTTCATGTCCTCCAGGGCCGGAGGTTGGTTGAAGACCGTGTGCGTCGCCATGGCATCAGGGTAGGTTGGCAGCAGTGCCCGCGATCGAGCCTGAGCCCACCCGTTTTCGCTTTCCGTCGGCCAGTGAGTGGCCCGAGGACGACTTGGTCGCGATCGGGGCCGATCTGGAGCCCGGAACGATCCTCGCCGCCTACCGGCGTGGCTTGTTCCCGATGCCTCTCCAGGACGGAACCCTCGGATGGTGGTCGCCGCTGGATCGGGCGATCCTTCCCTTCTCCGAACTGCGGATAAGCAGGTCGCTCGCCCGGTCGTGTCGGCGATTCACGGTGTCGGTCGATGCCGACGCCAACGGAGTCATCGAAGGCTGCGCCGATCCTTCCCGACCTCATGGCTGGATCACACCGGCGATGAGGGACGCCTACGTCCGTCTCCACCGACTGGGGTGGGTCCATTCCTTCGAGGTCTGGGACGACGACGAACTGGTGGGCGGGCTGTATGGCGTCGCGATAGGAGGGCTGTTCTGCGGCGAGTCGATGTTCCACCGGTCCCGGGATGCGTCCAAGGTGGCGCTCGTCCATCTGGTGAGCCTGCTCTCGGAGAGGGGAGGAGTGATGCTGGACATCCAATGGCTCACTCCGCATCTCGAGTCCTTGGGCGGGAAGGTGATCGGTCGGGACGCCTACCTCGAGCGGCTCCCCCAGGCCCTGGCCGTCGCCGATCCCTTCGAAGATCTGGATCTGGACGAGGGGTGGCCCTGACCGGGCAGGTAGGATGCGTCTCGCCGTGAGGGGTTGTCTATCTCAGTTGTAGTCGCCGGTATCGACCTGTCCGCCATAGGGCGGAGGGTCGCAGACCGAGGCCGCATCCTGGCAGAGGCGTCGGGCGGTCGTCTCGATCTCGTACACGTCATGGACTCGCTGAACGGGGCGATGATCCCCTCTGGGCTGGCCAAGCTCGTCGACGAATACCGCCAGCGGACGGCGGAGGAGACCGCAGACTGGGTTCGGGATCGGACAGAGGTGCCGGTCGAGCTCCACGTGTCGCGTGGATCTCCCGCCTGGGAGTTGGTGCGGTTCTCCAAGACGGCCGATCTCACGGTCGTCGGCAGCTCTTCGGTCGACTCGGAACGGGTGGGACCGGTGGCCGCTTCGGTGGCTCGCATGGCTGCCTCCGATGTCCTCATCGTGCGACGCCAGCCTCGGGTTCCCTATCGCAAGATCGTGGCCGCGGTCGATTTCTCCGAGTCTTCCAAGGCGGCGGTCGGGTCCGTACTGCGACGATTTCCGGAAGCCGAAGTGACTGCTCTCTTCTCCCTTCCGACTCGATTCGATCCCCTGCTCGCCCAAGCAGGTCTGTTCAACGAGGAGATCACGGCCTCCCGTGCTCAGCGGCTGAAAGAAGCGGAGTTTCGCATGGAGGAGTTCGCCGAGAACTGGCCGGGTCGGGTCCGTCCGTTGGTCGCCGACGGCCCACCCCAGGAAACGATCGCCGAGATGGTCCGCCGTCGCGGGGCCGACTTGGTCTCGGTGGCCAACCGGGGCTCGGGCGCCACTCGCATGGTGTTGCTCGGCTCGGTGGCCGAAGCCGTGGCGGTGGCGGCACCGTGTGATGTATTCATCGCCCGGGTGCCTACGCCTTTTCGGCGGCCCTGAGCGAGACGACCACTTATTTACGGCAGATTTGGGATAAACTCAGGTCATGGAGTCGCCCCACGCCGTCGAAGAGTTTCGTTACAGGGCGCTGGCCGACCCGACCCGACGGCGGATCCTCCGGATCCTCGAGGATCGAGCGAAGCCGGCTACGGTCGAAGAGTTGGCGGCGGGTCTCGGGCTCCACACCAACACGGTGCGCGGCCACCTCGACGTCCTCGAGAAGGCGGCGCTCGTGGTGCGTTCCCTCGAGAAGCGGGCCAGTCCCGGACGGCCGCGGTTGCTCTACTCGGCCGGCGACGATTCCGATCCGGGCAGCGGGGGCTACCGTTTCCTCGCCCAGATGCTGACCACGTCCCTCGAGATGGGCACCGACGATCCGTCAGCAGCCGCTCAGGAAGCCGGTCGCACGTGGGGGAGGAAGCTGACGGAATCGGGCGATTCTGTCGATTTGAGCGACGAGGAGATCGTTCGCCGCATCACCGAATTGCTGGCGGACCTGGGCTTCGAACCCCGACCCTACGGCGAGGGAGATTCGACCACCATAGATCTGGCCGGCTGCCCGTTCCGTGATCTCGCCCGTGCCCAGCCGGACGTGGTCTGCTCGTTGCATTTCGGTCTGCTCCAGGGGGCAGTGGAGGGGCTGGGTGGGACCACGACAGTGGAATCGCTCCAGCCTTTCGTGGCGCCCTCGCTGTGTCGGACTGTCCTGACATGACTGCCCGGACGCCAGGGCTGGAATACGTCTGGGAGGCGCTGGACGAGATCCTCGATCCCGAACTGGGCGTCGCGATCACCGATCTCGGACTGGTCTACGGGGTCCACGACGAGGGAGATCGGCTCCGAATCGTCATCACCACCACCACGCCGATCTGTCCGCTCGGCTCCTACATCCGCCAACAGATCGAACGGCGCCTCATCGACCACGTCGTCGAGGTCGAGATCGTCCACGACCCGTTGTGGGACCCGACCATGATGAACGACCGAGCCCGCCGGCAACTGGGATGGGTTGCGGCTCCGCAGCGCCGAGGATCGGTGTCGCTACCCCAGTGAGAGGGTGACGCGACCGTCTTCCACGCTCACGTCGAAGGTGGGCACGGGCTTGGTGGCCGGGAGGATCAGGGCTTCGCCGGTACGCAGTGAGAAGGTGCTGCCGTGCTTGTAGCACTCGATCTCGGCGGAGCCGGGATAGACCTCCCCCTCCGACAGCGGGACGTTCTGATGCGAGCAACGATCCTGGAGGGCGTAGAAGTCGTCGCCGATCCGCACCAGCACGATCGGCCCGAGCTCGCTGTCGATCCGATAGGGGATTGCCTCCTCGAAGTCCTCGACCGCCCCCAATGCGAGCTTCAGGTCCATCGAATCACTCCTAGTTTTTACATTGATCGCCGTAAATACTATACAGGCGATGATGAACGCTCCGGCGCACTCCCGGGTCCGGCTCCTCCCCGTGGCGTTGGCGGCCGGAGCGGCGTTGGTAGCGGCCTCTTGGGCCGGTCTCTCCCGCCTCGGCCTGGCCTTGGGCCCGGCTCCGGTGGCGATCCACGGACCTCTGATGATTCTCGGCTTTCTCGGCACGGTCATCTCGCTCGAACGCGCCGTCGGCCTGGGGAAGGCTTGGGCGTGGTCGGCGCCGCTCCTCTCCGCCGCCGCCGTCGTGCTGATGCTCATCGGGCGCTTCCGCGAGGGCATGGCGGTTCTGATCGTGGCGGGTGCCTGCCTCGCCGTCGTGTACGTGGTGGCGTTACAGGTGGGGCGCTGGCCCGCCTATCTCGTCGTCGAGAGCCTGGGAACCGGAGGCTGGTTGATAGCTGTCGGTGCCCTGCTCAGCGATTCGCGCGTCGTGCGTGCCGTCCCGGCCATGGCGACGTTCCTGGTGCTGACCATCATCGGTGAGCGGCTCGAGTTGTCGCGGATGGCCCCTGGACGCTCGGGGACCCGGCGCAGCCTGCTCGTGGCGCTGGCGGCGGCCTTGCTCGCGGCCGCTTTCATCGCCGTGTGGGCACCCGACGGTGGTGGCCGTCTCGCCGGTGTGATCCTGATCCTTCTGTCGGCAGTCTCGGCGAGCGGTGACATCGCCCGCCGGACGGTGAGCATGGGAGGTGTCGCCGCCTACATGGCGGTGGCGATCTTGGCTGGATACATATGGCTAGTCGTCGCTGGAGCCCTGTGGGCCAGCGGTGCCCTCGTCCCGGGCACTCAGCTGTACGACCCGGCGATCCATTCATTGTTCATCGGATTCGTCCTGTCCATGATCCTCGCTCACGCCCCTGTCATCGTGCCTGCCGTGGCGCGCATCGAGCTGCCCTTTCGCCGCTCCTGGTGGGTGGCCCTGGTGCTGCTCCATGTGACGCTCGCCGCTCGCGTCATGGGCACGATGGGAGGGGCGTTGCTCGCCTGGCGCTGGGGTGGTGTCGGAAACGTCGCCGCCCTCGCTCTCTTCGTCGGTTTGGCTGCAGCCTCGGGCATCTCGGCGGCGAAGGGGACTCGGCGGTGATTCCCGACCCGATCCACCTCAGTGCAGCCTGGATCGCCGGGACCGCCGGCGCTTCCGCTCTCCTGGCGTGGGCGGCTGTTGGGGGTATCGGGCTGCGGCTCCTCCTGGCCGCGGTCGTGGGTGCGGGGGGAGCCACCCTGGCGGTCATTGGGTCCGGGACGGGGGCGTCGATCGTGGTTGCGGGACTCGCCGCTGTGGTTCTCACGGTCCGCCGACCTCGTTGGGGTGTGCCGGGATGGCTGGTCTGTGTCGCCGGGGGAGTGGTGGCGGCCGACGGCCCCGGGATGGCGCTCGTGGGGGATGCAGTGCTGCTCGGGTCGATCACCGCCGGCCTGTGCCTGGGGCACTGGTTCCTGGTGGATCCTCACCTTCCGAGAAAGCCCATGCGGCTCCTGGCATGGTCGGCCTTGATCGGTCTGGGCGTAGTGGCAGCCGTGACCGCCATGACGGGAAAAGGGATGCCGGCCATAGGCGAGGTGGCGGTACCGATCGCGGTGGTGTCGGGGATAGTGAGTGCCGTGGCATTGGCGGCAGTGCCGTTCTCGCTCGGCGTGCCCACCTACAAGGGGGTCCAATCGGCGACGGGGCTGTTCTACGTGTCGACGATGAGCGTTGGTGCCTTCGTGATCGTCGCTTCGGCGATCCGGGCCGCCTGACCACAGGACGAAGTGAAAGGAGAAGAAGAGATGGCAGATCAGCAACTCGACATCCGCGACGTGGAGCCGAGGGAGCGCCACCCGATGATCTTCGATCGATGGGACCAATTGGGTGCCGGAGAGGGTTTCGAACTGGTCAACGACCACGATCCCGCTCCGCTGTATTACCAGTTCCAAGCCACCAAGCCAGGGGAGTTCACCTGGGACTACCTGGAGGAGGGCCCGGACGTGTGGCGGGTCCGCATCGGCAAGACCGCCTGACCGCAGCTCTCCGGATCGGAACTCCCGTCGGCCGCCTCCTCTCTGCTATCGGGCTCGGGCCGGCGGGCGGGGGCCCGCGGGTCGGTACAATCTCTGATCCGCGGGCCCGTAGCTCAATCCGGTCAGAGCAGCGGACTCATAATCCGTTGGTTGCAGGTTCAAGTCCTGCCGGGCCCACAAACGACCTACCTGGTACAACGCCC
>DATGPZ010000112.1:0-6542 GCA_035304485.1 Acidimicrobiia bacterium
TCGTCGCCGTTGAGCGAGTCGGCGTTGGGCTCGTCGTTGACCAGCACGAAACCGGCCGCTCCTTGGGCGGCGACGTTCTGTGACTTCTCCACCCGTCCGTTGACGCCCCGGTCACAGACGACGATCCGGCCGGAGAACGCAGCCTGGTTGCCGGTCGTGGACTGACAGAGGGCATCGCCGAAATCCCCGGCGTACACGATCTCGGTCCCGGAAGGCAGGCCGTCGGTGACGCCTTTCCCCTCGATGTCATCGAGAGTTCCTTCCGAAGAAGTCAGATCGATGAGGATGTTCTGATTGAACCGGTCGTGGGTCGAGGCACCCACGGAGATGATCCAGGGGGCATCGGAGGGCGAGCCGGTGGTGGCGAATCCCGGACCGTCGTTGCCGTTGGAGGTGGCCACGAAGATGCCGGCCGCCCGGGCATTGAGGTAGCCGACGGTGTCGAAGTCGTCCCACAGAGCCGAGGGGGCCGGGGAGCCGATCGAGTAGTTGATCACGTCGACCTCGTCGGCGATGGCCTGGTCGATGGCTGCGGTCAGGCCCGACAGGGAGCAGCAGCCCAAGTAGGAGATGATGTTGGCGTGGGGGGCCACACCCGAGATGTCGAAGGTGTGGAGGTTACCGTCGACCGTCTTCTCGATTCCCTGGACGACGTTGCCGCCGGCCGTGGAGGCGGTGTGGGAGCCGTGCCCGTCGTAGTCGTAGGCCGGGAGCTGGTTGACGAAGTTGTAGGCACCGATCAGCTTGTCGTTGCACGGGAAGTCCGGGTCGTAGTCGACGTAGTCGGGATCGCAGACGCCGTAGAACCGCCCCCGCGGGTTGGTGTGGTCGTAGCCATCATCGCCCACATCTGCGAACGAATCGTTGCCCGGACTGATGCCGGTGTCGATCACGCCGATGACGATGCCTTCGCCCTTGTAGTCCTCCGGGAGGTTCAGTTCCGTCGTGGCGTTCCACGCAGCATCGGCATTGATCCACTCGGGGCCGCGGTCGGTGTGGAGTTCCCGCTCCTGGTCGAGCATGATGTCGGCCACGGCCGGGTCCTGGGCGAGTTCACGTGCTTCGTCGGGCGTGAGCACCGCCGCGATGCCGTTGACGGCGTACTGATAGGTGTAGGGAACTTCGACCTCACGTCCGACGGTGCGTTCCATGGTCTCGATGAAATCGGTCTGGGCTTCCACCAGGTGTTCGCGATACTCGACGACCGCCTGAGCGTCGGTGTCGAGGCGCTGGGTTCCACGAGGGGCGGTCCGGGCCAGTCCCGGGATTCCACCTTCGTACGAGGGAACCGCTGGGTCGTGGAAACGGATGAGATAGGTTCGCGGTTCGGTCCCGGTGCCGAGGTTCCGCTTCGGTGCGCGACTCCCCGGAATTACCTGCTCGACTTCCGCCTGGACAGGTTCGAACCCTTCGGGAACCCGTTCCTCGGTGGTTTCGGGCTCCGTGGTCGGTTCGCTGCGTCGTTCGGTGGCTAGCGATTCTTGCGCCGAAACCGCTGTCCCGAACATCGGGACGAGCATCAGCAGAGCTGTGGCGATAGATACGAACTTACTACGACCCCGCGTGGCCTTTCTCATCAAGTGCTCCCTCTTGTTGCGGAACGACCGGCGGGCACTCTATCCAGATGAATCGAAATGTGTCGACTAGACCGGGTGAATTGTCGTGATGAGGTCCAGAATCGCGCCGTTACGCTGGGAGCAATGACGAGCAGTTTCGAGAAGCGATCACCGCAATTCCTAGTGATCGGTGGTGGACCGGCCGGTACCAGCTTCGCGACCACGGCTGCCGCCCGCGGTGCGGCGGTGACGGTGGTCGAAAAGGACATCGTCGGGGGAGCAGCCCACCTCTATGACTGCATCCCGTCGAAGACGATGACCGCATCGGCCGTCCGCGTCTCCGTGCTCCGTGATGCCAGCAAGCTCGGGCTCACCCTCGAACCGCGATCCATCGACGTAGGCAACCTGTCGTCGCGTATCAAGGCGATCACAGGCGACATAAACCAGTCCCTCGTCGAGCTCCTCGAGTCCCAGTCGGTGGAACTGGTGGAGGGTCGGGGATCGCTGATCGACGCTCACACCGCCACGGTCGAGACGCCGGATGGCGAACGGCGGATCTCCTTCGACAAGGCGCTCATCTCCACGGGATCGGTGCCGAGGGTGCCCCCGTGGGCGGCGGTCGATGGGAAGCGGATCCTCACCACCCGCGACGCCTACGACCTGCCGGAGATACCAGAGCACATCATCGTGATCGGGTCGGGCGTCACCGGTGTCGAGTTCGTCCACATATTCCAGTCTCTCGGGGCCCAGGTCACCCTGGTGGTGTCGCGCCAGCAGATCCTGCCGCATCGTGACCCGGAGGTCGCCGCCGTCCTCGAGGAGGATTTTCTCGAGCGGGGCGTCAAACTGCTGATCGGTGCCCGCGCCGAATCGGCCGAGGTCGAGGGAGACGAGGTGGTGGTTCGTTGCGACGATGGCCGCGTGGTGAGGGGCTCTCACGCCCTCTTGGCGATCGGGTCGGTCCCGCTCACCGAGGGCCTCGGGCTGGAGAAGGCGGGTGTCGAGACCGATCACGGCTACATCCGTGTCGACGAGATGCAGCGCACCTCGGTGCCCCACATCTATGCCGCCGGGGATTGCACCGGTCAGATGCCACTCTCGTCGGTCGCCGCCATGCAGGGGCGCAAGATCGCGCTCGACGCTCTCGGTGTGCCGGTGACCCCGCTCGACTATTCCAAAGTCGCCCAGGCGGTGTTCACCGAGCCGGAGATAGCTTCGGTAGGTCTCGAGGAAGTGGAGGCAGCCGCCGAAGGTCGCAAGGTCCGAACCACCAAAGTGCCGTTCACGGCCAATGAACGGGCTGTCCTCCAGGGTTTCACCCGTGGCTTCGTGAAGGTGATCTCAGACCCCGCCACGGGGGTGGTGTTGGGCGGGACGATCGTAGGTCACCGCGCTTCGGAGCTGATCGCCACCGTCGCCCTCGCCGTCAACGTCCGGGCCACAGTCCAACAGCTGGTCGAGACGTTGATGATCCACCCGTCGATGTCGGAGGCGATCACCGACGCCGCCGACTGAGGCCGTCGGCTGGAACTCGGGCGCCATCAGGTGGCGGGTTCGTTGCCGGGCTTCCACTTGATCGAACAACCGCGGGACGGTACCTGGTCCTCTGGAACCGGCTCTCCGGCGAGCACGGCATCGATGGCGGTACGGATGTCGTGGCCGGTGACCGGTAGATCGTTGGCCGGTCGGGACGAGTCGAACTGGCCGCGGTACACCAACCGTCGATCGGCGTCGAACAGGAAGAAATCAGGCGTGCACGCGGCTCGGAACGCCTTGGCGACGGATTGATCGGCGTCGAACAGCACCGGGAACCGATACCCGACCTCGTCGGCGATCCGAGCCAATTCTTCGGGTGAATCATCCGGGTAGTTGTCGGCATCGTTGGAGCTGATGGCCACGATGTCGATCGGGGCGTCGGCGTAGTCCTCTCCCAGAGCGACCAGACCCGGTCGGACGTGCTTGACGTAGGGGCAGTGGTTGCAGATGAACATGACGAGCAGCGGACCGGCGGTCAATCGATCGGAATCCACCACCTGGCCGGTCCGCACGTCGGCGAGGGCGAAATGGGGTGCGAGAGTCCCGAGATCCAGCATCGTCGAGGAGACAGCCACAGAAGCTCCTTTCGGTCGCAGGCCGAGTCTATGACGGTGACCGGTGACAACTCCGGCGGATCAGCCGGCCTTCCAACCGGTGATCGACTCGACGTCGATCACGATCCACGGTCCGAGTTCCGCCGCTCCGTACTCAGGGTATCGACCCCGTAGGGAATCCTCGGCGGTATCGGGCGGTACCTCCCGGACGGTCGCCGTGCCCTCCGCTCTGACCCACCACAGCTTCGACCAGTCGGCTTCGTAGTGGTGGGCGAGCACTGTCACCCGGGGATCTCGTCGGATGTTCTCCAGTCTCCGGAGTTCGCGGCTTCGCTTGGGTTTCTCATCGACCGCCGACACCAATCGCCGACCGGACAGGGCGACGAACACGAATGGCACGAGATGGGGATGGCCGTCGCCGTCGATCGTCGCCAGGACTGCCACCGGCGAGACGGCTAGCAAATCCCAGGCTTCCGCCGGGGTCATCACCGACGGCTCACTTGACGATGGCGATGACCGCTCCGTTGCTGACGGTGTCGCCCGGCTCGACCCGCAGATCGACCACTGCCCCGGCAGCAGGCGACTTCACTTCGTTCTCCATCTTCATCGCCTCGAGCACGCATATCGGGTCCCCGATATCGACGGTCTCGCCCGCCCTCACGTGCACCTTGACGATCGTCCCCTGCATGGGAGCGGTCACCACTCCATCCGACGAGGTCGGCTGGCTCGCCTCCAGCTTCGGCCGCTGGCGTCGCACCGCCCCCCCAGCCGTCTGGGGCTCCGGGGCCCAGAAAGTCACCGAGAACCTCCGACCGCCGATCTCGACGGTCATCGAGCGCTCCTGGAGCTGCAGATCCTCGGGCACGGCGGGTGGCGCGAGCGGAGTCTCTTCTTCCAGCACCACCGACTCCTCCATCCACTTGGTGTGGTGGCGGCCCTCGAGGAATGCCGACTCGGAGAGAACGGCCTTGTGAGCGGGAATGGTGGTGTGAACGCCCTTGACCACGAACTCCTCCAGTGCCCGGCGGCCACGAGCGATGGCCTGCTCGCGGTCCTTGCCCCAGACCACGAGCTTGGCCATCAGGTTGTCGTAGTACTGGCTCACTCGGGTCTGCGACGTGATCCATCCGTCCACCCGAATCCCGGGGCCGGCCGGCTCGCGCCACTCGACCACTTGCCCGGGCGTCGGGAGGAAGTCCTGAAACGGATTCTCAGCGTTGATCCGGAACTCGATCGCATGGCCGTTGGGGCGGATCTCCCCGAGGTCGAGCTCCTCACCGGAGGCGATTCTGATCTGCCACTCCACCAGGTCGAGGCCGGTCACCATCTCGGTGACGGTGTGTTCGACCTGCAGGCGGGTGTTCATCTCGAGGAAGTAGAGGCCGCCGCTCTTGTCGACGAGGAACTCGACGGTCCCGGCGTTGACGTAGCCACAGGACCGCCCCGCCGCCAACGCTGCTTTCTCGAGCTCCTGGCGCTGGTCCTCCGTGAAGCCCGGTGAAGGCGTCTCTTCGATCAGCTTCTGATGACGCCGCTGTACGGAGCAGTCCCTTTCACCCAGGAACATGCCGTTGCCGTGGCTGTCGAAGAGTATCTGAGCCTCGATGTGGCGGGGCTCTTCCAGGTACTTCTCGACGTAGACCTCCGGATTGCCGAAGTAGGCGTCGGCTTCGCGTCGGGCTCCGTCGAAGGCGGCTTCCAGATCGTCTTCTGAGCGCACCACTCGCAACCCCTTGCCCCCTCCACCGTGGGCAGCCTTGATGGCGATGGGGTAGCCGTACTGCTCGGCGAGCGAGCGGACGGTCTCGACGTCGGAGACGGGTTCGGTGATGCCAGGCACGGTTGGTACGCCCTCGGCTTCGGCCGTCCTCCGCGAGGTGATCTTGTCGCCCATCAGCTCGATCGCTCGTGGTGGGGGACCGATCCAGATCTTCCCCGCCTCTTCCACCGCCCGAGCGAAGTCGGCGTTCTCGGCGAGGAACCCGTAGCCGGGATGAATGGCGTCTGCGTTCGCCTCCCGAGCGACCCGCAGAATGGCTTCTTGGTTCAGATAGGACTCCGAAGCCGGTGCCGGACCGATGTTCCAGGCTTCGTCGGCGAGGGAGACATGGAGAGCGTCTCGATCGAGCTCCGAATAGACGGCGATCGTGTGGATGCCCATGTCGCGGGCGGTGCGAATCACCCGAACCGCGATTTCTCCCCGATTGGCGATGAGTAGACGACGGATAGAGCGGCTCATCGGCGAGTCGGAAGTCGGAAGTCGGAAGTCGGAAGTCGGTGATGCATGAAAAGGTGGCGGCGCGGTTGCCGGGTGTTCCGTGAAGGGTAAAAGGGTTCCCTCCGCCGCACATATCCGGTAGGACTCGAAATGTGTTCGACTATCGCAACCTCAAGGTCTGGTGGAAGGCACGGGCGATAGTCCGGTCTGTGTACGAGGTCACGGCTCGTTACCCGGATACCGAGCGGTTCGGTCTCGTCTCTCAGACCCGTCGAGCGGCTCTCTCGATATCGGCGAATCTCGCCGAGGGGAGTGGTCGGCGCGGAGCCAAAGAGTTCGCCCGATTCGTCGACATCTCCACTGGCTCCGCCTACGAACTCGAATGCCTCCTCGTTCTCGCGAACGATCTCGACATGCTTCCGGACGGCGAGCTGAGGAAGGCCGCGACGGACCTCGATGAAGTGAAACGGATGCTGATCGGCTTGTCCCGGCGTCTGAGAGTCGTGAAGGCGACGGAATGACGTCGGGCACCGAAGCCGACTTCCGACTTCCGACTTCCGACTTCCGACTCTTCCCCCGGCGTTGAGTCGTACGCGATCACTCACAACGGTATGTTCCCGTGTTTCTTCTGCGGGAGGGTGGCGCGTTTCGTTCGCAGCATCCTCAATGCGCTGATCA
>DATGPZ010000113.1:0-3837 GCA_035304485.1 Acidimicrobiia bacterium
GTGCCAATGGGTGCGGGTGCCGACGACGGGCCTGCAGTTCACGGCGGGGGAAGAGGAGGTCTACCTGTCGGTCGAGGTCCACACCGCTGGTGCCGGCTACTGCCTCGAGGCGCAGTCCACCACGCGCCCGATCTATTTCGATGGCCGTCCCCCCAACATCAACCAGAATGTGCCGGGGATTCGAGGTATCCAGGATCACTCGCGGCCCGAGGTCGAGATCGTCAGCAGAGTGGAGTTCTTCAACACCAACACCCCGGGCTTGACCTTCGGCTCGAACGAGTTCAACGTCGAGTTCGAGTGTCGAGTGGACGGCGGGTCTTTCCAACCGTGCCCGAGAGAGTTCACGACCGATCCTTTGTCCGATGGGCCGCACACAGTGCGGATCCGGGGCTGGGATCGGGTCGGAAACGAAAGCGCCAACACCGACCGACTCGATTTCATCGTCGACACCAATCCTCCCCAGACCACCATCACGTCGGGGCCGGCAGAGGGATCCACGGTGTCCACCCGGCCGGTGCACTTCGACTTCGGGGCCAACGAGCCCGTGACCGGCTTCGAGTGTCGGGTCGACGACGGGTCGTGGGCGTCTTGCTCGCAGAGCTCGAACTTCGATCTCGCCGACGGAGGGCACAAAGTCGAGGTCAGGGCCACGGATCGGGCTGGAAATGTCGACTCGTCACCGGCTTCGAGGACCTTCACCGTCGATACGGTGGAACCTGACACCGATATCGTGGCCGGGCCTGATCAGGGCGAACGCATCGCTACTCCGGATGTCACCTTCGAGTTCGAATCGGACGAGGAGGAGGCGAGCTTCGAATGCCAGCTCGATGCCGGCGGATGGCAGACGTGCGACACCCCCAATCCACTGACAGACCTGGCAGACGGGGCGCACATCTTCCGCGTCCGTGCGGTCGACCCCGGCGGGAATCGCGACTCGACTCCGGCGCACCGCGATTTCGTGGTGGATACCACCGAGCCGGAGACGTTCATCACGGCCGGGCCTGAGAACGGGTCGTCTGTGGTGGCAGGAGAGGCCATCTTCGAGTTCTCCTCGAACGAGGACGGCGCCGCTTTCGAGTGTTCGATCGACTCAGAGGATTGGAGTCCCTGCGCCAGTCCTCAGGATCTGGGTGGAATCGGCGCCGGCGACCACGAGTTCTCGGTGCGTGCCGTCGACCTGGTCGGCCACGTCGACGCATCGCCCGCAACGCGTTCGTTCACGTTGCTCGATGACAACGACGGCGACGGGATCAGCGACGACCTAGATCCGGATGATGACAACGACGGAGTGCCCGACGAGGAGGACGACTTCCCCTTCGACCCCGACGAGTACCGCGATTCGGACGGAGACGGGATCGGCGACAACGCCGACCCTGACACCGACACCAACGGGATCGGGCCCAACACGGTGATCACCGCCGGGCCGGTCGACGGGGCCGTCGTCGACGGTGACACGGTCGTGTTCGGCTTCTCGAGCAATACCCCCGGGGTCACGTTCGAATGCTCTCTCAACGGCGGAGAGTGGGACGAGTGCCGATCGCCGCATTCGGTGGGCGACTTCGTCGGTGGATCCAACACCTTCCGGGTGCGGGCAGTGTCGAGCTCGGGCGTGGCTGATCCCACCCCGGCAACTCGATCCTTCATCCCTCGCTTCGACGACGTTCCGGCCGGACACACCTTCGACAGGGACATCCACTGGCTGGCGGGAGAGGGGATCACTCGTGGGTGCAACCCGCCCGAGAACACCCACTATTGCCCGATGGGTGAGGTGACCCGCGGCCAGGTGGCCGCCTTCCTCGTCCGAGCTCTGGGGCTCCCCGGTGGCGACGCCACTTTCACAGACACCGTCGGCCACGTGTTCGAGGCCGAAGCCGCAGCGTTGGCAGAGGCGGGCATCGCCTTCGGCTGCAACCCGCCGGACAACGACGAGTTCTGTCCCGACGATCCCGTCACTCGGGGCCAGATGGCCGCCATGCTGAGCCGGGCCTTGCACCTCGCTCCGGCCGACAACCCGTTCGTCGATGCCGGAGGGCATCTGTTCGAGGCCGAGATCGGGGCGCTGGCGGCTGCCGGCATCACCCAGGGGTGCAACCCACCCGACAACGATCGGTTCTGTCCCGATGACTACGTGACTCGCGCCCAGATGGCGGCGTTCATCCGCCGAGCACTACTGAAGTGAGTCGGCCCTGGGGCTCCGGTCCCGCTTGACCGGAGCCCCAGGCGCTGTCCACTCGGGGCGTCACTGGGCGGTGTAAGCGCCGTCCACCAGGTAGTAGCCGCCGGTGCAGAACGAGGCGTTGTCGGAGGCGAGAAAGGCGACAAGTGCAGCGACCTCCTCGGCTTCTCCCAGCCTTCCGATGGGATGAGCCGAGACCAGGGCGGTCCGTGCCTCCTCGTCCAGGCTCTCCTCGATGAGCGGAGTGTTGATGAACGCCGGTCCGACCGAATTGATGCGGATTCCCTGCGAGGAGTACTCGAGGGCTGCGGTCTTGGTCATGCCGACCACACCGTGTTTGGCGGCTACGTAGCCAACCGAGTTCGGGAAACCGACCGAGCCGAGGATCGACGCCATGTTGACGATGGCGCCGCCGCCCGCCTCCAGCATCGCCGGGATCTCGTATCGCATCCCGTAGAACACCCCGCTCAGGTTGATGGCGATCACGCGGTCCCATCCCTCGATCGGATACTCCCCGGCTTGAGCCTGGTCCCCGCCGATACCGGCGTTGTTGACGGCGATGTGGAGCCCGCCATGGTCGGAGACGGCGTGGTCGACCATCGCCTCGCACTGATCGGCCTTGCCCACGTCCACCGAGACGAAAGTGGCGGTGGCGCCGTTCGAACTCAACTCCTCCACCACCCTGGTCCCGTCCTCTTCGTCGTAGTCGGCGATCACCACCGTGGCTCCGCCCCGAGCGAAAGCCTCGGCGCAGGCCTTCCCGATTCCCGAGGCGCCACCGGTCACGAGAGCCACCTTGCCGTCGAAGTCGTAACGATCCATCTCTCCTCCTCGCCGTCCTCGACCCAGCGTAAGGCGATCACCGCGCCTGTTCTTGCGAGTCGTCCATCGTGGGCGCTGATGAGGAATCGGAAAGAAGTGTCGATTCCGGCGGTATCCGTTCGTATGGAGGGTGCGATCCCGAAAGGAGAAACATGGGCAAGCTCATCGCCTGGAACAGCATCACCCTCGACGGCATCATGCAGGCACCGGGTGGAGCCGACGAAGACACTCGCAACGACTTCCGGCATGGGGGATGGGCGGCGCCCTACTTCGATGACATGATGCTGGAGATGTCGACGGGTGGGGAAACCGTCGAGTCGGTGATGCTCTTCGGTCGCCGCACCTACGAGCAGTTTCATTCGTTCTGGCCGAGCCAGGCCGGCAACCCCTATTCCGAGATCCTCGAGAAGTCCCGCAAGTATGTGGTGTCAAGGACCCTGGCGGAACCGCTCCCGTGGGCGAACTCGGTGCTGCTGAATGGAGACCCGGTCGGACTGGTTTCCGGCGTGAAGGACGAGGAAGACCTCGACGTCGTGATGCTGGGGAGCGGCGAGCTGCTTCGGTCGCTGTTGCCCGCAGGCCTGGTGGACGAGTTGACGCTCCTGATCCATCCGCTGGTGCTGGGAGAGGGTTTTCGACTGTTCCCGGACGGTCACAGGCTCGAGATGGAACTGGTCGAAACGGCGACGAACACCAGAGGCGTCATCATCGCCACCTATCGGCCGAGCTGAGACGATCGTCGCCGGTCGAGCCGACTCGCATCATCTGTCGACGACCCAGCAGAGACAAAATGGATGCCCGGCCGGATCCGCGTACACCTGGAAGTTGTCCGGCCCGTC
>DATGPZ010000114.1:0-20235 GCA_035304485.1 Acidimicrobiia bacterium
GAGCCGGACGGCTTCCTGCGGTGGGGCTTCGACCATGCGTACGTTTCTCATCATCACCTCAGAAAGGGCCGGAGCCGGTTGCGAGGATCCGGCCGACGAACACCGCCGCCAGACCGGTGAGGACAGCTAGATAGGACAACCCGGTGGCCGCCATGACACCCGAGTAGGCGGGGTGGCGAAGCGCTCCCAGGACCGCCAGCATCAGCACGACGGTGGTGGCCGCCAACCCCCAGTAGATGGCGGCCGCGAAGTCGCCGCCGGGTGAACCGACGGTGACGACGACCATCAGGGCATCGATGACAGTCCCGACGATTCCACCCAGGGCCAAGGTCCGCAGCACTCGGCGCGGCATGGTGGGGTCGACCAGGAACCAATGTCCGAGGAGCATCTCACCGGTGATCCCGCCCGGGGCGAGGGTGGCCGTCACGGCCAGGACCGGCCCTCCCAGACCGGCGGCGGCGGTGACGAAGAGCCCGGCGGACACCACCTGCAGGACGCCCGACAGGGTCCGGTTGGTCTTCACGAGGAAACCGCCCACCAGGAGGACGGCGGCCGCAACTGCCACGGTCCAGTTCCCTCCTAGGACCGGCCAGAACCCGATCAGGGCCCCGCTGGCCGCCCCCAGCCATGTGAATCCGGGACCGACGATCCGCCAGATCGTCACGGTCGCCGTGGCGAGCGCGATCCCACCGGCCCAGGCCAGTAGGACGAACATCGGATCGGCGACGGCAGCAGGATCGGGATTCAACGATTGGGCCGGGCTGGATCGACGGCGAAGCGGCCGGCGAGCATCATACTGGCACCGATGGCTACTCCTTCAGAACCCGCCCGGGTCTCGGTGATAATTCCCGCCCGGGCGGCCTCCGACCACGTCGAGCGGGCGATCCGATCGTGCCTCGCCCAGCCCGAGGTCGACGAGGTTGTGGTGGCGGTGGCGGATGAGCCCACACGGCGGGCCGCCGAGCGAGTGCACGACCCTCGACTGATGCTGGTCGAGAATCCGGCCGGGTCGACACCTGTCGGCCTCAACCTGGCGCTCGGGAAGACGACCGGAGACGTTGTCGTCCGTTGTGACGCCCACGCCGTCCTCCCTCCCGGATACGTGACCCGGGCCCTCGCGACCCTGACAGCAACGGGTGCGGTGAATGTGGGCGGCCGTCAAGCTCCGCGCGGTGTTTCTCTGTTCGAGCGGGCGGTGGCCATGGCGATGACCTCCCCCATCGGGGCGGGCGACGCCCGCTACCGGCTGGGAGGACCGCCGGGGCCGGTCGACACCGTGTACTTGGGCGTGTTCCGACGGGATGCGCTCGAAGCAGTCGGCGGGTTCGACGAGACCCTGGAGCGGAACCAGGACTACGAGCTCAATTTCCGCCTGCGACAGGACGGCGGCGTGGTCTGGTTCGATCCCGAGCTGGCCGTCGAATACCGCCCCCGGGGTTCGATCCCCCGGCTGTGGCACCAGTACTACCAGTACGGATTCTGGAAGTCGGTGGTCCTCCGGCGCCATCCCGGATCGCTCCGCTGGCGCCAGCTGGCGGCACCCGCCCTCCTGGTGGGCCTGGCCGGCTCGGTCGTTGGATGGCTGGCCGGTTTCCGCTACGCCGCAGCCCTTCCCGTCACCTATGCCGCCGGCACCATCATGGCGGCCGGCATCGATGGACTGCGGCGGCGGGATCCGGCCGCGATCGTGGAGCCGGCTGCACTGTGGACGATGCACCTCGGATGGGGGTTCGGATTCATCGCCGGGCTGCTCTCCGGTAGATCGCGCGGACCTCGTCCTCGCTCCAGGTGAATCGCTCCCGCACCGTCTCGATCTGTGCCTGAGCGACGGCTCTCACGCCTGCGTCTCTGGCCAGATCTCTCCCCGCCTGGCGCCATGCTTCGACGTTTCCCGGCTCGACGAGCGCGACGGCCTTCAGACCTCCGGTCGGCGCCCGGGTGCCAGGAAGGTCCGAAGCGAGGACGGGAAGACCCAGCGCGAGATATTCGGGCACCTTGGTGGGAAGAGAGTGCCGGTAGTTTCCGATATCGAGCAGCGGCGACAGCCCGCCCAGGGCGGGGGCGATCCGCTCCAGCGCTTCCCGGTGGGGCAAGGGCCCGGTCAGCGTCAGGTCGATTCCGAGTTCCTCGGCCCGGTGCCGCAGCGCATTCTCCAACCCCGGAGGGCTCACCCGGCCCACCATCAGGAGCGCGGTCCCGGCTCCCGCGGCCGCCTCCAGTGCCAGGAACGCACCCCGGACGGCGGTGATGTCGCCGAGGTACGCGAGGAATGGCGGGTCGGCCGGCGGCCGCGGCTCCGGCACCTCCGGCGGCAGGTGGTTGGCGATCACCGGATGGTGGGCGCGGAACAGGCTCTGGTAACCCTCTTCGGCGAGGGTGATGGCCATGGTGGTCTCTGCCATGCGAAGGATCCAGCGGGCGAGCGAGGACGCCGGCCCCCGCAGAGGGCGTGGGATCCTATCGCGGGTCAGCAGTTGAGCCGGTAGGTTCTCGTGGAGATCGAACAACGTCGGACGACCTCGGCGCGAACGGGCCAATCCGGCGAGCAGGAGCTCAGGGTCGTGGAAGGCAACCAGGTCCCAGTCCGGTCGCAGGATCAGCCGTGAGGCCTGCCACGACCGCTTCGCCCGTCCCCCCTCGAGTGGGAGCCAGGTCAGATCCGAGTGATCGGTCGGACCCGGATCGCGGGCGGCGTAGTACACGTCCCAGTCCCGGGCCAGAGTGGGGATCAGCTTGGCTCGGATTCGGGCATCGTCGGGTTGGTGGACCGACGTGGCCACCAAGAGACGGGGACGGCTCACAGAGCGATGACGTTGGAAGCCTTCGAGCCCAGTCGCCGGTACACACCTCGGGTGTCGAACACCGTCTGGACCGAGGCAGCCAGCCCGTCGTAGTCGACGCTTCGATGATCGGTGAGAACGACGGCGAGCGAGAACCGCGACAAGTCGTCGTCTGGGCTGACCGGGTCGAGGCCGTGTTGGCGGATCCGCTCCTCTCCCACCACCGGGTCGAGCACCGAAACTTCGGCTCCCCGTTCCGTCAGCCGCTTGATCACTTCCAGGGAGGCCGACTCCCGATCGTCGGCGACATCCGCCTTGTAGGCGATTCCCACCGCCAGGATCGGGGTGCCGTAGACAGGCCGCCCCTGGCGGTTCAGGATGTCGGTCACCCGGTCGGCCGTGTAGGAAGGCATCCGGGTGTTGACCTGCTCGGCCGTGTCGATGAAACGGGTGGCGAAGTTCGCTTCCCGGGCCCTCCAGGCCAGATACTGAGGATCGAGCGGGATGCAGTGGCCGCCGACACCCGGGCCGGGGTAGAACGGCTGGAAACCGAAAGGTTTGGTGGCGGCGGCCTCCACCACCTCCCAGATGTCGATGTCGAGCTCGTGGGCGAGCTGGGCCATCTCGTTGATGAGGCCGATGTTGACCGCCCGGTAGGTGTTCTCGAGGAGCTTCGCCATCTCGGCCGTGCGGGCCGACGAGACGAGATGCACCGAGGGCACCAGCCGCCGATAGGCGGCTTCGGCCACTCGGCCGGAGAGCTCGCTGACGCCGCCCACCACCTTCGGGATCTCGGCCGTCTTGAGCTCGTCGCCGGGTGACACACGCTCCGGCGAAAAGGCGACGTAGACGTCCTGGTCGACGGTGAGACCGGCTTTCTCGACCGCCGGAACGATGATGTCCTCGGTGGTGCCGGGGTAGGTGGTCGACTCGAGCGAGATCAGCTGGCCAGGGCGGGCGACGGAAGAAATCGTCTCGGCGGCGGATTCGATGAACGACAGGTCGGGCTGACGGTTACGCCCCAGCGGCGACGGGACGCAGATGAAGATGGCGTCGGCCTTGGCCAGAGCCGCGGGGTCGTCGGTGAACTCGGCACCCGAAGCGAGTGCCGCCTTCAACTCCTCGTCGCTGACGTCCCCGACGTGGGAATGGCCCTCCATCAGAGCTGAGGTGCGGGCCGCCGAGACATCGAACCCGACGGTCCCGAGGCCCTTCGACGAGGCGGTCACGGCCAGCGGCAGACCTACGTAGCCGAGCCCGACCACACCTGCGGTCCAGTGCTCGGAGGCGAATTTCTCGATTGCGGAACTCACGCGAATCCTCTGGGAAGCGGGCGGGTGAATGTTACCGGCCGCCGGGACTCAGTCAGGGTCGAACCGGGTCGGCTCAGCCGGCGGCACCGCGAAGTGCCCGAGCCAGGAACGACGCCATCTGCTCGCGCGTGACGACGTCGACCGGGCAGAACCGGTCGTTGGCGGGAGGATTGCAACCCCGGGTGACTCCGGCCGTCGCCAGGCGGTCGATCTCGCGTTCGAAGATCGAACCGTCGTCATCTCCGAACAGGTCACCGGGGCCGGGATCGGTGTAGCCGAAGCCCCGGACCAGGAAAGCGGCCATCTCTTCGCGCGTCACCTGACGATCCGGGCAGAACCGGTCGTTGGCGGGCGGGTTGCAGCCCCGGGTGATCCCGGCTGCGGCCAGGGCGTTGATGTCGCCTTCGTGGACCGAGCCGGTGTCGTCACTGAAGAAGTCCTGGTCGACCCGAGGGAGTTCCAGGGCACGGACCAGGAACGACGCCATCTGCTGACGACTGACCCCCTGGACCGGACAGAACCGGTTGTTGTCCGGCGGGTTGCAGCCCTTGGTAACGCCGATGTTGGCGATATAGGCGATGTCGTCGACATGTACGGACGTGCCGACGTCGAGGAACGGGATCGGGGCGTTGAGGGCGAGGATGAAAGGCGAGACCCGGGCGTCGCGACGACCACCGGCCGGATCCGCTTCCGTGGCGTGGAGGTTGAGGGTGTCGTACACCCATTTGGCGGTCACCTCGGTGGAGACGACCGACCTCCCCACCAGCCCGTACAGGCGGAACCGGGCGGCGGGCGGCTCCTTCAGCGTCTCCGCGCCCGTGACCGCGTCCCAGCAACTGCCGGCACTGCACAGACGAGAGCGCAGGTCGGCTTCGTCGATGAAAACGGTCCAGCGCGCCAGCGGGTTGATGGAAGGGTCGGCGGACCACGGATCTTCCACCGAACGCAGCCACGGCAGGGGGTCTCCGCCCCAGACGTCCTCGACGTTCTCGCTCACCCCGCCATTGGAGGAGGAGTAGTAAGCGGAGATGATCCCGTTGGGAGCCTGAGGGTGGGTCACGACCTCGCCCGCGGTGCCATCCACGGCCGCCCTCCAGCGAGAACCGTAGGTGGGCTCGGCTTCCTTGGCCCAGCCGTTGTAGGCCTGGTCACGCGGGTCGTCGCGCAGGTGGCAGCCACAACTGGCGAGACGGCCAGAACCGTCGGCACCGCCCCTAGACAGGGCGGTGGCGATGGCGTATCCGCGCCCGATTATCGCCTGGGCCTCGAGAGCGGCGTTGGGCCAGGACGAGGGCACCTCGGCCAGGCCGTACAAGTAGTCCTCCAACCCGATCGCGAGGATCGTGTGGAACTCGTCGTTGCCGGCGGGGCGCAGCTTCAGACTGCCGTGGGCGTAATGGAGCCCCGCCACCACTGCCCGAGTGGCACCGCCGTCTTGGTCCCAAGTGACGTCGGCTTGGCACGAGCCCCATCCGTTGTTGTCGACGCCCTTCTCGCGGAACCGACACTGCCCGGCGTTCTCGCCACTGCCGACCTCGAACACCCAGTCCGACCCGGACGGGATCTGAAAGCACTCGTCGACACCCGATTGGCATGCCTCGAGCGGGCCCCCGAAGGCAGAGATGGCGACACTGGTGTCCCCCTGCCGTAGGCCCACCCACAACGCCTCGTCGCCGAAGACCCAATGACCTGAGCCGAGGAAGGCCGCCGCCTGGCCGACACTGGTCCCCTGGTAGTAGTAGGCCAGGATCTGTTCGGCGGAGCGTCCGTCATCGGCCATGCCTTTGGCCCCGTACTGGGAGAGACCCACCCCGTGACCCCATCCTCCCCCGTCGACGGTCCATTCGTCCGCCAGCGCCCCGGTGGGGAGGGCAGTGATCACCGTCAGAGCGACGAGAACGAGCAACGGTCCACTCCACTTGTTTCGCATTGACACTCCTGAACGACCCGGAGGCAGGTTAAGGCACCTGGGTATCAAGGGGGAAGCATTGCTTCGGCCCGATGGAGAAACGCCGCCATCTCACCTCTCGTCACGGTCCGATCGGGACAGAACCTGTCGTTGGCGGGAGGATTGCAGCCGCGGGTGATCCCGGAGGCGGCGAGGGCGGAGATGTCGGTCTCGAAGACCGAGCCGTCGTCGTCGGTGAAAGGACTCGGAGCGGCGGCAAGCCCGAAGGCCCGGGTGAGAAAGGCCGCCATCTGGCCCCGGGTCACGAGATCGTCGGGGCAGAAACGGTCGTTGGCGGGAGGATTGCAACCCCGGGTGATACCGGCTTCCGCCAAGGCGGCGATATCTGCTTCGAACACCGAGGACGACGTGTCGACGAAACCTGCATCCCCATCCGGGAGCCGGAACGCACGCCGGAGAAAGGCGGCCATCTGGCCGCGAGTGACGCGGTCGTCGGGACAGAACCGGTCGTCGAACGGCGGGTTGCACCCTCGGGTGATGCCGCGGGAAGCCAGCCACTCGATGTCGTGCTGGAACTCCGAGTCGTCGTCGTCGGCGAACTCTCCCTCGTGGAAATACGGGAGCGTGTCGTCGTCACACTCGAAGCCCGCGGGAAGGAACCACGACGACGGGGAGTATCCGCTCATCGCCTGGTTGCCGAGCCAGACCTCCAAGCCGTCAGGCCCGAAGATCTGGAAGTCGGGCCGTCCGTCGCCGTCGTAGTCCTCGAAGCCGAGTTCGTCGTCGACGCCGTACGTCGGGCCGGAAACGACCTCTGCTACGACACCCAGGTCCGCGGACGAAACGACCGACACCTGTGATCCAGCCTCCGTCGGCTCGATCATCAACAGATCATCGCGTCCGTCGACGTCCCGGTCCGCCGTCGCCAGACGGGCGGACTCCGGAACCGTCAGCGGAAGGGTCCCCGCATCGACGATCTCGGTGTACCCACTCGCCGCCGACCACACGGTGACGTCGGTCCCGGCGGTGGCGGGCGTGAGCACCCAGAGGTCCTCGGCGCCGTCGCGATCGATGTCGCCGAAGACATACCTTCCTCCCGTCGGAGCCTGGGTCGGAATATCCGCCACACGCTCGTAGCCCTCGCTCACGGAGTAACGAGCCAGGCTCAGAGTCGGGCCGGTCTCGTCGAGGAAGAGGAGGTCGGGCCGGCCCATCCCCTGCGTGTCGGCGAAGGCGGGCTCACCGTCGGGTATCTCGCCGAGCCACCATCGCCACACGGCGCATTCCGAGTAGCCACGCTGGGAGATGGCCAGTTCCAGAACATGATCGGCACCACGCCAAGGCCGCAGATGGGCCACATCGGGAGCACCGTCTCCGCTGGCGTCGAGCACGAACTGGCGGTTGTCGTTCCTACCGAAGACAACAGGGTGAACACCGGCCTTCATTCGGAACGAGGCCGCCGCAGTCAGTGGAGGATGCGGGAGAGGAAGGCTCGAATAGGAGGGACTCGGCCCTGGGCCGACCCAAGAGAAATGCATCGGGTCCTTGACGGACCTCCAGGCACCACCCCAACACATGCCGGCTCTCTCCCAGGCGCGTACGTACCAATCGGGCATGTCCGTGACGAGGGTTCCATCCAGGCGGTAGGGGTTGGCCGAGGCGTTGATGTCGATGGCCGCGCCCAGACCGTGGTAGCTGACGGCCTCGTGGGAGACGCTGGTACGGGCGTTGAAGCCCCAGGTCTGCCCTGCCAGCGCCTCGTAGTGACGGCCGGCCGCGGCTTCGATCGCCAGATTGCGTTCCACGTCCTGCAGGACCGGCAAGAGCAGACGGTGGATTCGGACCCGCACACCATCCGACATCGGAACCGTCCACCAGACCAGTTGCTCTTCGACGTCGTCCAGCGTCCGGCCGAACAACGCTCCGGCCGGACCTCGCACCGGGAAGCTACCGGGTAGGGCACCACGCCGGCCCGACTCCGGCAGGTAGAAGCGGGGCGTGCCGCACCCAGGCGACTCCGATGTGACGGGTGGTACCGCCTCGGCCGGCTCATCGGCCAGCAACAGGGCTCCGACCAGGACGGCCAGCATCACCCCCGTTCGCTTCAACGCGGCTCCATCCGGTAGAGGCTCCCGTTACCCGTCGTCACCAGCATCTCCCCATGCCCGTCGACCCCGAACGACCACAGGCCGGGGACCGATCCGAGCCGGTCCGTCCAATCCTGGGCATCGTCGATCTCGTCTCCGTCGTGGGTTCGGAAGCTCCGGATGAAGCCGGCGCAGAGATCGCCGTAGAAATAGTGACCGCGCAACCAGTGGAAGGCGTCGCCTCGATAGACGACCCCTCCGGTCACCGAGCAGACACCGCCTTCATGGCGATACTCGACATCGGGGAATTCCATTCCCCCGGTCTCGCACGACGGATCTTCGTCGTCGGGATTGCACAACGAGCCTTCGAACCGAGGCCATCCGTAGTTGACCAAGGGTCGATCGTCGTTGACGATGGTGATCTCCTCGCGGGCGTTCTGGCCGACATCGGCGACGTAGAGCAAGCCCTCGTCGAACCAGATCCGCCAAGGATTGCGGAGGCCGACCGCCCAGATCTCGTCCCGGCCGGGGCCATTGAGGAACGGGTTGTCAGCAGGTATCGAGTAGTTGCCCCCGCCGTCGACGTCGATCCTGAGAAGAGAGCCCAACAGGGTCTCGGAGTTCTGGGCATTGCCGAACCGGTCGTGGCCTCCTCCACCGTCACCCAGGGCGATGATGAGATAGCCGTTGGGATCGAACAGCAGGTGTCCGCCGTTGTGGTTGGTGGCCGGTTGGGGCACCGTCAGCAGGACCGTCTCGACCGGAGACAAGACGTTGGGGTCGGGAGACAAACGGAAAGAGGAGACCTTCGACTCCAATCCGCCGCCGACGTTCTCGGTCGAGTAATAGACGAACACCCGGTCGTCCTCGGGGAAATCGGGGTGGAACGCCATCGACAACAACCCCATCTCGCCTCGGTTGACGACCCGGTCGGAGATGTCGAGGAAGGGCTGCTGACGTACGTTCCCGTCCTCGAACACTTTGATCCGCCCGCCTTTCTCGACCACGAAGATCCGGTCATCGCCGGGAAGGGCAGTGGCGTGAGTCGCCTGCTGGAAATCGTCACTCAGCAAGGTGAGGCCGACCTGGGGCCGGTCGGGCACATCTTGAGTTGGAAGGCCCTCGGACCGGGTCAGAAAACTGGCCATCTGTTCGCGGGTGACAGGTTCATCCGGACAGAAGCGGTCGTTGGCGGGTGGGTTGCATCCTCGGGTGACACCGGCGGAGGCGAGGGCGTCGATGTCGCGTTCGAAGATCGAGGTGTCGTCGTCGGTGAACAGATCCGCCTCGTCGGTGACATAGCCATAGGCCCGAACGAGAAACGCCGCCATCTCGCCTCTCGTCACCGTCTGATTGGGGCAGAACCGATCGTTGTCAGGAGGATTGCAGCCCCGCGTGATGCCTGCATCGGCGAGTGCGTTGATCTCCGACTGGAACTCCGAGGTGGCGTCGTCGATGAAACGATCCGGTCCCGTGGGGAGCCCGAAGGCGCGAGTCAGGAACGCAGCCATCTGACCCCGAGTGATCGGATCTCCCGGGCAGAATCGATCGTTCCATGGAGGGTTGCAGCCTCGGGTTATGTCGGCCGCCGAAAGCGCCTCGATCGCCTCTTCGTGTACCGAGTCGTCGTCGTCGGTGAAGGAGCCTCCCGGCGGCAACTGGGCGGAGACCGGTGGAGCGAGGGCCAGGAGCAGCAGGCACGTGAGAGCCGGGACGAGTCGCTTCATAGCGATCGAGCGTACCGGCACCTATGTCGCTACTCCCTCCGAAGGCGACGAGGGCGTTTCAGCCTCCGAGAGCGCGGTTCAGGAACGAGGCGAGCTGTCCCCGGGTCACGTTGTCGTCGGGACAGAACTTCGTTTCGGTGCATCCTCTGGTGATGCCTGCTGCCGCCAAGGCGTCGATCGGACGACGATGCACCGTGTGGGCGGTATCGGTGAATCCGGCTGGTGAGGCCGGCGCCAGCCCGAGTATCCGGACCAGAAAGCTGGCCATCTCGCCCCGAGTCACGGGCCGATCAGGACAGAATCTGTTTGGGGCACAGCCCACGGTGACACCGTTGTGAGCCAGGGTCTCTATCGCCGACTCGTGCTCCGAGGCATCATCGTCGGTGAAGATGTCGCCCGACGAACCGGTGAGGCCGAAGGCGCGGACCAGCATCGTCGCCATCTCGGCCCGGGTCACGTTTCGGTCGGGGCAGTACCGGTCTCGTTGACAGCCGCGGGTGATGCCGAGGTCGGCGAGAGCGATGATGTCGGACTCGTGGACGGAGTCGTCGTCGTCTACGAAGGGCGGGGTGTATTGGACCTTCAGCTGCTCGATCGAGTCCATGAACACTTCGACGACATACGGGACGCCGTCTTCCCAAACGACCCCCACACCGACGGCGTCGTAGCCGGCCCGGAGGATGTTGGCCCGGTGTCCCGGTGAATCCATGAATGCCTGATGGAGCGTCTCGATGTTGCCGCCCCGCCCCACGTTTTCCCCCAGGAGGTTCCAGTCGTCGAGCCCTTCGGCCAGATCATCGCTGTGGAAGATCCGTCCCTCGGCCGCCATGCGGGCGGCGTGACGACGAGCCTTCTCCACCAGTTCGGGGTGGACCACCAGTCCCCCGACTCCGTGTGCTCGGCGCTCGGCGTTGATCAGCTCGACGAAGCGCTCTTCGTCCGCCCGGGCATCGGCGGTGGCCGGAAGTGCTTGGATTCCGATGAGTGCGATGACCGCAACTGCGACCATCAGCACTCCCGCTCGCCTGCCTCCACTCCTACGCATGACACAGTTCATCGTCTTCGAACGCCGACTCCTGAAGCACCAGTTCGACCCGACTCGGTAATACGCTCAGAAGACGTGGTCTCTCTCCTCCTCCTTCTCATCTCCTTCTCTACCCAGGCAACCAGCTCCGAATTCGTGCTGGTGAGAGACGAACTCGCCCCGGCCCATGCCGACGGCGAGACGGTCCTCGGGTGGCGACGGGTCCCCGCCACGGCCGTTGATGGGTCCCAGCGAGCGGTCCCCGATGTCCGGCTGGAACTGCTGGAAGGGTCGAATCCGGAGCCTTTCGGAGGTGACCAATGGGGGCTACAGATGGTGGGTGCTCCCGACATCTGGCACGAATCCACCGGGTCCGGTGTGGTGATCGCAATCGTCGACAGCGGGGTGGATCTAGACCACCACGATCTGGCCGATCGGATCTTCACGAACCGCGGTGAGGTAGCCGGCAACGGCGTGGACGACGACGGGAATGGGCTCATCGACGATGTCCACGGCTGGGACCTGATCGACGGTGACAACGACCCGACGGATCCCTCTCAGGGACACGGGACCGAGGTCGCCGGGGTGGCGGCCGCCTCCCTGAACGGCGTGGGTATCGCCGGGGTGGCTCCCTCCGCCACGATCCTCCCGATTCGAGCATGCACCTCGAGCTGCTCGCTGTTCAACGTCGCCTGGGCCATCACCTACGCCACCGACGTCGGTGCGGATGTGATCAACCTCTCCCTGGGTGGCCTCGCCACCGATCCGGGGCCGCTCGCCGACGCGGTCGACTACGCCCACCAGCATGGAGTCCTGGTCGTGGCCGCGGCCGGCAACACCGGCTCCGACATCGACCGCAGCGGATTCGTCCCAGCGGGCCTGACCAACCCGAATCTGGCCGCCGTCGCCGCCACCGACCGGCAAGACCGCCTCTGGGGCGACTCCAACTTCGGCAAGAGCTCGGTGGATCTCGCCGCCCCCGGGGTGGAAGTGGTCAGCAGCACCCTCGACTCCCTCGGCGGGTGGCGAACGGGTACGGGAACCTCGTACGCCGCCCCTCACGTTTCGGCCGCCGCCGCCTTGCTGTGGGAGGTGAACCCCAGCCTGGCACCGGAGGACGTGATCGACCTCTTGGGCCGCACCGGTGACGCCCGGCCCGCCCTCGCGGCGACCACCATCCACGGAACCCGGCTCCGCTTGGATCGAGCCGTGGTCAGGGCCCACCTGATCGATATCGACGGAATCTACGAGAACGACATCGTGTGGCTCGCCCTGGCTGGTGTGACCCGAGGATGCAATCCGCCGACGAACGATCGGTACTGCCCCGATGATCCCGTCACTCGTGGCCAGATGGCCGCCTTCCTCCACCGACTCCTCGACCTACCTCACGGACCCGACGCTTTCGACGACGACAACGACTCCATCTTCCAAACCCACATCAACGCCCTCGCCGCCGCCGACATCACCCGCGGCTGCAACCCACCCGCCAACAACCACTACTGCCCCGACCAACCGGTCACACGCGGAGAGATGGCCGCCCTCCTCCACCGCTCCATGCGCTGATAACCGCCGAGCAGCGACTACTCCTAACATCCTCGCCGTGCACGTCTGCGTCCTCACCAACCGGGATCCGAGCGGTGACCCGGCCGCCCGGGTGACGCTCCACGCCCTGACTCGAGCCGGCAACCGAATCTCGGAAGTACGCGTGCTGTCTCCATCCGCTCCAATGCCCCGGGACTCGGGTGTCGTGACGGTCCCCAGCCGTCGCCCGCGTGGAGGCGGCAAACTGGGGGCTTTGGTGCGCCGCCTCCAACCGGAGGGTTGGCGTCAGTCCGATCTGAAAAAGCGGCTGGTCTCGGCCGCGGTGACGACCGGTGCCGAGCTGTTTCTCCCGGTCCCGACCAACCTCCTCCCGGCCGCCGCCGAGGCGGCTCGACAGGTCGGCGGGGCCGTCATGCGAACCCCCTATCAGCCTCCGGCGGGCGACGTCGACCTCATCGATCTCGCTCCCAAGCGGCCCGATCTGGCGATGCCGCCGTCCGGGAGCGGGACATTCCACACACACGACGACGATCGGGCACCGTACCGCCCCGAGCCCGGTCGGTACGCCGGCCGCAAGGTGCTGATGGCCTACCGGAAGACCGACTCCAACCCCGGCAAGTATCTGGAGGAAGCCCTGCGCCGCTCGGGAGCAGAGGTACGCCTCGAGACGGATACGGTGGACTTCGACTCCGTCGACCCCGACACGGATCTGATCCTGTTCGTCGAGGGTCCGTATCCGGCGATCGAAGTTTCCGGCAGGACCCCCGACGTCCCGATCCTCTTCTGGTTCCACCACGGTGAGCACCATCTCCAAGCCAACCTGCGCCTGGTCGACCGCTATCGGGCCGACGCTGTTCTGATGGCTCATTCGTGGCACCTGGCCCATTGGGTGCAGGCGCCGGTGCACAGGTTCCCGTTCGGGATCCCGATCGAACTCCTGTCGGGCCAAAAGCCGCTCGCCGACCGGCGCTACGACGTGGCGATGGTGGGGGCAAAGCTGTGGGAGGGCGGCCCCTACACCCGTCGCCAGCAGATCGTCGCCGAGTTGGAAGCTGCCTTCCCGGGTGAACGACTCGGTTTCGCCGAGAAGGTGACCGCCAAGGAGATGGCGGCGCTGTATGAAGAGGCGCGAGTGATCCCCAACGAGGGCGGCACCCGCCACTACCCCATAACGATGCGGGTGTTCGAGGCCATCGCCGCCCGGGCGGTGCTCATCACCGATGACCTGCCCGGCACGGATCTGCTCTTCGAGCCGAAACGGCACTACCTCGTACTGGAAGACGACATCGTCTCGCAGGTGAAGGGGATTCTCTCCGACCTCGAGGCTGCCCAGGGGATCGCCGACGCCGCCTGGGAGCACGCCCACGGTCGGCACACGTACGACCACCGGGTGGACGAGTTGTTCCACATCGCTTCCGGGGCCACCAAGCGGGATCCCTCGATCGCGGTGCCGACGACGGAGTTGGCAGCCCTCATCGACCGCGATGCCGAGGTGCAACGCGTCGCTCAGATCGGGGCACCCGAGCTGTGGGAGGAGTTGCCCAGTCGCCAGGTCTTCGACGCCTCGACGTTGGATCCGGCTCGCCTGGCGCCGGAGAAGATGGAGACGATCGCCATCCGCTCCGACGACGTGTCCGGCTATCGCGACGTCATGCGGGCCGCCCGCCGCTACCTGTATTTCGAGGGCGAGGCCGCCGGGTTGGAGGAGTACCTCGCCGAGGAGCAGCCCCAGGCGGTGGTGGAACGACTCGGCCGTCTCATTCGCGTCGACCTCTTGGCGGAGTCGTATCGCGTCATGCCGCACGAGGTCATCGAAGACGACCCGGCATCGTGACCCTGCGACCACACAACGACTGGAGCGGGATCGTCCCCGACCCGGCTGCCGCCGAGGCTTTGACCGCAGCGGTGGTGATCCCCGTATACAACCGGCCCGACCTGCTCGCTCGCACTCTGGCCGGCCTCGAGCGCTCCACCCGGAAAGTCCCGGTGATCGTCGCCGATGACGGTTCTACGGCCGACATCGCCTCGGTCGTCGAGGCATCGCCTCTCGACGTGACGCTGGTCCGCCAGGAACACGACGGCAATGGGGCAGCCCGCGCCCGGAATCTCGGAGCGGCTCACGCTGGAGACGTCGACGTCCTGATCTTCGTGGACGCCGACTGCATCCCCCATCCGGATCTGGTCGCCAACCACCTGGCCTGGCACACGGCCTCCGAGTCGGTGGTGACGATCGGACGACGAGTCCACGTGCGAGTGGCGGACATCCCCATCGAGTCGATAGCGTCCGGCGAAGCCGACCTGGAAACCCGCATCCAAACGGGCTTCTCTGGCCGACCGGACTTCCGCACCGTGCTCCAACGGAGGACGGCGCACTCGACCGCGGGCGACGAAGCCTTCCGCACCTTCGTGTCGTCGAACGTGGCCGTCCCTCGTTTTCTGTTCGAGGCCACGGGCGGATTCGCCGACCGGTTCCCCCACTGGGGGGCCGAAGACACCGAGCTCGGTTGGCGCCTGTGGCAGGAGGGAGCCTTCTTCGTACCGGTCGAGAACGCCCTCGTCTACCACCAACTCGACGAGGACGAGGAGGGAGGCTACGAGGGCCGCAAGACAGCCCGCCTCCTGAACGACGGCGCGCTGGCGACCCTCGTCCCCCACGGCTTCTACCGGAAGCCGCGGCGGGACGTGATCTACGAAGTCCCAAAGGTCTCGATCGTGGTGCACCAACCTCCGACCACGCTGGACGACCTCTGGAGCGACGTCGCCTCGCAGACTGCTCCCGACTTCGAGCTGATCCTGGCCGGGTGCGACGAGCGCCATGAGCCGATGGCGGGCTTGCTCGAGGGCGATCCCCGGGTGAGCCTGGTCTCCTCGCTCGCCGAGGGCATCGCCGCCGCCCGCGGGGAGCTCGTGGTCACCGTCCACGGGTCGGCCGCCTTGGACCATCGTTTCCTCGCCCGGGTGGTGAAGCATTTCCACGACCGGCCAACAGCCTCCTCGTTGACCGTCGGCTACACGATCCCCTCCGATCCTCCACAGACCTACCTATCCGCCGATGACGCGACCTTCGTGGATTCGGGTTGGCAGGGCGAATTGCCGATCGTGACGATCGCCCGCCGACGTGACTGGGTGAAGGCACGGAGCCTCGAACCGACTCAGGCCTGGGCGGAGATCCGTCGTCTGGATCGCCCCGATCATCTCCCCCAAGGGCTCGTCTGGCTGCCCGGGGCCCGCCGGACACCTCGACCCGCCGGGTTCGTGGCCAATCGACCCACGCGAGCGGAGATGGTGAAAGATCTCCGTTCCGACCCCCGCCGGGCGGTGCGCACCGTCGCCAAGATCCTGCGAGCCCGAAGCCAGGGCGTGCCTTACAGCATCCCGACCGCCCACGAACCCGAACAGGCATCCACGTCCCAGGATCGTCGCCCTCATGCCCGCTACGTCGGCTGGGTCGGTTACGACAATCTCGGCGACGAAGCCATGCTGGAGGCGGCCCGACGTCTGCTGCCCTGGGCCGACGTAGAGACCTCGGGCAGCCCTCGCGACCTCCTGCTCCTCGGAGGCGGCACACTCATCAACCGCAGCACCTATCTCGGCTGGCTAGCGGAGCGCGACAGTCCTCGAATCGAACGCGCCGTCCTCGGCACCGGAGTGGCCAACCCCGCCTACTGGGGTGTCACCGAACCGGTCGATGGCTGGTTGCGGTGGCTTTCGACTTGCTGCTACGTCGGGGTCCGCGGGCCCCGATCCGAAGCCACCCTCCGGGAATGGGGCTACGACGGGCCATTGGAGGTGAGCGGCGACCCGGCTCTGCTCCTCGAACGGCCATCAGGGGCCGAATCGTCACAGTCGCGCATCGTCGTGTCACCCGCGTGGACGAACGGCGAACTGTGGGGCGAGTCGGACGAAGCCGTCATGGACACCCTTGCGAAGAGCGTCAGGCAGTGGCTCGGTGAGGGACGGGAGGTCGCATTCCTCTCCTGCAACCCCGCCGACGACCGGCCGATCTTCGAAATCATGCGTGAGGCCGGCAAGCCCGATCTCCCCTACACGCCCGGGTATCGAGACATGGACGCCGCTCTGCGTCTCCTCGCCTCCGCCGGCCTCGTGGTGGGAGAACGCCTACATGCGGTGGTGCTGGCGGCTGCCGTCGGAGCGCCGTTCGTGGCCCTGGAGTACCGCCCCAAGCTCGCCGATTTCGCCGCTTCGGTCGGCGCCGACGAGGTCGTCCTGCGCACCGACCAGTTGAGCGTGGACCGGATCGAGGACGCAGGCCGGCGGGCGGTCGAGCTGCAGCCGACGGTTGCCCAACACGTCGACGACTACCGGCGGCGTCTGCGTGCGGCCGGCCAGGTGATCCGGGAGGCGGTCGAAGGATGAAGGTGTGCATGTTCGTCAAGAACTCCTTCGAGTACGACGCCCGCGTCACGAAGGAGGCGAAGACTCTCATCGACGCCGGCCACCACGTCACGGTCATCGCCTACCACGTGCCAGGAGTGACCGCCGAGCACGAGGTTCGACCCGACGGCATCGAGGTGAAGCGGATCAGCCGAGTGAACCTCGGGGTCGACGCCCTCAACCGACTCGCCGCCCGCTACGCCGGAGCGATCGAAGAGCGGCATTCGCGTCTTACGGGTGAGCCGGTCGACGTCGAGCGGGCGCGCCGCGAGGGCCGCATCCAGCCTCCGTCCACTGTGGCGCCGGGAGCAGCGCCGGAGGTGCAGGTCGACCAGCCCTCCCCGTCCTCGCCCCCGACCACACTGAGCCGCATCTGGGGCGAAGTCTCGACACCGATCCTTCGCTCGGTGACGAAGGTGGCCCGTTTCGGCTTCCGCGTGGTCAAGGCCCTCCTCGGACGACAGGGCCGGGCACTCAAGACCCTGGCCATAAACCGGCGGATGATCCGGGCCGGAGTGGCGGAGGCCGCCGACGTCTACCACTCCCACGACCTCAACACCCTCTACGTGGGCCACGTCTGCAAGCAGCGCACCGGTGCCCGTCTCGTCTACGACAGCCACGAACTGCAGACCGAGCGCAGCCGGATGGGCTTCTGGTGGAAGCAGTGGGCGCTGTGGAACGAACGTCGATGGTTGCCGTCTGCCGACGCCCTGATCGTCGCCAGCCCACCCTGGATCGACCACATCCGCGGCCTCTACGGACACGTGCCCGATCCGGCGGTGGCGGTGATCAACACCCCGGAGCCGACCGAAGTCGTTCCCCGCGATCTGCGTCCGGAGCTGGGATTGGCTCCCGGCACGCCGCTGATGCTCTATCAGGGGTCGATCCAGGAGAACCGCGGCATCGAACCGGCCATCGATGCGGTGGAACGACTGGACGACGTCGTGCTGGTCATCGTTGGCTACGGCTACTACCGCGACGCGTTGGAAGAGATGGTCGCCCGGCGCAACCTCGGCGACAAGGTTCGGTTCTTCGGACCGATACCCAATCACGAGCTGCTGCATTGGACCGCCTCGGCCGACGTCGGCTTGTGCAACATCGTCAACGCCTCTCTCAGCTACTACACGACGCTGCCGAACAAGCTGTTCGAGTACATGATGGCGGAGGTCCCGGTTCTGGGCTCTGACTCCCCCGGGATCGGCCGCGTCGTGGCCGAGACAGGAGTAGGCGAGGTGATCGACCCCGTCGACCCGGAAGCCATCGCTGCTGCCACGCGCAAGATCCTGGCCGACCCGGAGCCGTACCGAGCCGCATGCCGGAGGGCCCGGAACCGCTACAACTGGCAGGTGGAGTCCGAGAAGCTGCTGTCGGTGTACGAGCGCCTGAAATGACCTCCATACCACGACCCTCGCTGGAGCAGGCGGCCCAGACCTGGCTCGCCCAGACCGACGCCTCGATGGACGACCCCAGCCTCATCCGTCTGCGGGCGGCCCTGGAGGACTTCCTGGCCAAGCGGTTCCACGGCGCGGCGGCGGATCTCCGGGCCGTCCACGACCTACGCAACTCCCTACTCGACGACGGACGTTCGATCGAGTCGCACGTGGCCGAAGGCGCGCAGTCGTGGGACCGTTCCTCCCTCGGGAAGGCCGCGTCGGACTCAGCACCCCCGGAACTGGGAAGGCTGCTCTTCAGCCTGGTGTGGAATCTCCGCCCTGGCTCGGTGCTCGAACTCGGAACCAACATCGGGATCTCTGCTGCCTATCTCCAGGTGGGCCTGCAGCACACCGGCGGCGGCGAGCTCACGACGATCGAGGCGAGCGGCGCCCGTCTCGTCCTGGCGGAACGCCATTTCGACGCTCTCGGTCTCGCCCACCCGAACTGGGTGGAGGGCTATTTCGACGACGTGTTGGCCGACTGCCTGGCCGAGATCCGGCCACCCGACCTGGCATTCATCGACGGCAACCACCGGGAAGACGCCACCGTCCGCTACTTCCATCTCGTCGGCGAGGCGATGCCCGCCGGAGCGGTGATGGTGTTCGACGACATCCGCTGGTCCGAGGGCATGCTCGGAGCATGGGAGGAGATCTCTCGGTCGACTGCTGTCACCGCCTCCGTGGACCTGGGTCGGATCGGACTCGTGGTCCGCAGCTGAACGGCGGAGCCACTGCATCGCTCCCGCCGCCAAAGAACGGAACCGATCAGCCCGCTTCGACGCGTCCCTCTGACGGGAGGTAGAAGACCTCGCTCGCTAACCCTTCCGCTACGACCCGCCCACGAGCTTCATACAGCGACTCGTCCACCTGCCAGGTGTGCTCGTCACCGCCCCGTCCGTAAGCGAACTCGAAACGGGACGTGGAGTAGATCGACATCCCAAGAGCATTCATTCCGCGGATGAAGGTCGAATCGACCCGGGCGTGTCGATGCGGGAATCGCACCGCCTCCCAAGTGCTGCGTCGACCGACGAATGTGGGGCCGGGAACATAGCTGGTGAAGCGGTACTCGTTTCCAGACTCCATCAGGAAGGTCCGGTCGAGACGCGAGTCGTACAGGTGGTGCGTCAGTTTCCCGACCAAGTCGGCGCCGGTCCGCTCGAGCTCGAGCACGGCTTCTTCCAGGTAGAGCGGTCCGTAGTGATCGTCGTCGTCGATCTTCGCCCAGGCCTCGGTGGTCGTGTCTTCGAGCAGCATGTTCAAGCATCTCCCCATCGGCACCTGCTCGGGGAAGTGCTGAAAACGGACTCGATCACCGAAACGCGTCTCGGCCAGCCGCCGGACCTCGCCCGCGACGTCGAACCCGTGAGTTCCAACTGCAACGTGGACGCGGCCGGTGTCCATGCGTCCGAGCTGTTCGATCGCGGCACCCACTCGATGTGGTCTTCGCGTCATCAGAACCGCGGTGACTTCTGGCGCACCTCGCGGGGCTTCCATCCCGACAGCCTCCAACAACGTCGCGGCCGTATCGCGGATCGTGCGGCCTCGGGACCCGACGATGCGCTGCGCCACCTCCTCGGCCTCGAGCGCACCGGAGGGCTCCATCGGCTCGATCGGCGTCGCCGCCTCGAACTGCACGGCTGCCGCGATCGGGCCCCCGCCGACGAGGACGTCGACTCCGGTCCCACCCAGTGCCTGCGCCAACCCATTCGACGGGTCGAAGGCGATGAGGGGCTGGCGGCCCGGCCACTCGAACCAGCGGCGCAGTGCTTCCGGCACTTCCTTTCCGCCCACGATCACGAGGTCGAGTCCCGCCATTCCAGCCTCGTCGATCGTGGCGATGTCTACCGCATCGAAAGCACGGTGTATCCACGCTGGTGCCCCGGAGACACCCACCCGGATCGAAGGAAACGTGATCCGCCGGCGTTCGGGCACGTCCTGCGGTGGCGGAGCAGGAGTCTTGCGGCCCGGGAGACGGATCGAGAATTTGGCTGCCGCTTCGGCGACCCGTGCGCGCCGGCGCCACAT
>DATGPZ010000115.1:0-7129 GCA_035304485.1 Acidimicrobiia bacterium
GGCGGGGTTCGCGCTGCTCCTGCTGTTCGCCTACGCCTTCTCGTGGATCATGGCCTCGGTCGGCATCGCGATCCCCAGCGTGGAGGTGATCAACAACGCCTCTTTCATGGTGATCATGCCGCTCACCTTCATCTCGAACGCCTTCGTGCCCGTGGAGACGCTCCCGGCCCCCTTGCGCGTGTTCGCCGAGTGGAACCCGGTGTCGGCGGTGACTCAGGCGGCCCGGGAGCTGTTCGGCAACGTCGACCCGCTGGGGCCGACCTCGGAAGCGTGGTCGATGCAGAACCCCGTGCTCTACACCCTGATCTGGGTCGTGGTGATCCTGACGCTGTTCGTCCCGCTTTCGGTGCGGATGTACAAGCGGGTAGCGACGAAGTAAACGGTTCACCGACGCCCGCGCCCGGGCATCACGCGCGGTGTGGCCCGCTGACCCGACTTGCGCCGGGTGAGGCGATCCATGCCGGACTCCAGAGCCTCGATCTCCGATTGCCATGCGGGCAGGCTGTCTCCGGCCTTCGCGTACCTGCGCCAACGACTCACCGCGGCCAGATACATCCCCAGACCGAAGATCGACCAGACCCAGAACGCCGTCTGTGGGCCTTCGATCGATGGATTGAACACCGCCTCGATGTGGAAGCCTGCCATGGCTGCCATCGCCCAACCGGCCAGGCCGGAGAGCCGGGGGAACCCCGTGTCTCCGAAACGACGCCGCGATCGATTCACCTCCGCGAACCACGCCCACCAGAGAACGACCCAAAGGATGAAGCCGATCCAGCCCGAGCGCGCCAGCAGGGTCAAATGGGAGTTGTGAGCATTGCGCAGGCCGATATCGGTCTGCGGGATGTGATAGATCTCCGCGATGTTGGGGCCGAAGCCATGACCGGCCAATGGCACGTCGCTGTTGACGCCCTTCCAGATGCTGCTCCAATGCTCGAGCCGCCAACTGATGTTCCCGCCAAGGGATTCGTCCCCTTGAAGGGTGACGAGACTCGCCACGTTGTCCGACAACTGGCTCACCGAGATCTCGCGTTCACCCACGTCGATCCGGGGATCCACCACGATGACCACGACGGCCAGGACCAGCAGGACCCGGGCCGTGGTGACGATCAGACGGGTCCGGGCCTGGTTGAACATGAGAACCAGGGAGAGACCGACCATGACCCCGACGAAGCCGCCGCGGTTCCTGGTGGCGAGCACCAGGAGCCCTACCACCGCCATGCCGCTCACCATGGATCGCCATCGCAGATCGGCCGCCCGCTTCGGATCCCACACCAGCCAGAGGAAGGACAGGATCATGAGCAGCTGGATCTGCATCATCCCGTTGTCGAAGGCGGTCAACGACACGTTGGAGTCGGGCACGGTGCCGAACTCGCGAGCCCCCAGGACCACGGTGATCGGGATCCAGACAACCGCAACGGGCATGACCCGCAAGTACTTCTGAAACCAATAGACGAGGGTCCCCGGCCGCTGGGCCACGACACCGAGCACCGCCCACGCAACCAAGGCATAGCCCCAGAGGACGGCGTCGCGCAGTGCGATGACCGGGTCTTCGAGAATCCCCGGAATCGACCGTGCGAGCCCCCACGCCACGTATGCCAGGAGCACCAACGGGATGCTCGAACGGGTCCATACGGGTCGCCATGTGACGGCGCGGAGTGCACCAGCCAGACCGGTGGCGAGGATCAGCTCCCCGATGAAGAGCGGGGTTCCGGGGATGTGCAACCAGGCGAAGGGCCGGCCGAACAGCATGTAGCCGAGAAGGAGGAACGGGAGCAGACGGTCGAACGCCACGGGCTTCTGCGTCTCGTGAATCTGGTCCTCGGAGAGCTGAAGACTCATCTCCGCTCCTCCAGCTCCCGGGCGAGGGCCTCGACGGTTGACATGAGCTCCTCGGCTATCCGATTCGTCTCCCAGCCGGCGATCGGCCCGCAGTTGGCGCCGTCGTAGTAGGCGTTCCGGGCACCTGACGAGTTGTAGAACTCCACTGTGTTGTCTCGCACTTCGATGTCATCGCACGCCGGAGAGTCCTGGTTCCAGACGTAGATGCCGACGTTGGTCCAGTCGAACGACCCCGAGTAGACGACATTGCCGACGACCGAGATGGCCACGCCACCCGCAACGCCAATCCCGACCTGTCCCGGATCGATCAGCACGTTCTCTCTGACCCATATGTATCGGCCGCCGTGGTCACCAACCATGATTCCGGATCCCGTGGTGCTCGACCCTCCGTGACGGATGAGATTCTGCTCGACGATGATCGGGCTCGCCTCGCTCCCCTCGGACCGGTAGAGGTTGATCGAGTCTTCGGTCTCGGTGTTGCCCGGAAGATTGATGACGACATTGCCTGCGATGAGGTTGCCGGGGCCGCTGACCTTGTCGAACTGGATCGGGTTCCGGCCCGCCGAGCTCATCCGATTGTGCCGGACCTGGACACTCCGGCTGGAGAGGGCGTACACACCACCGGAGGTGTCAACGATCTCCGTGTTCTCGAGGATCACACCGGTGGAGTTGCGGATCCGCACCCCGAATCCGCCGCATGGCCCGATCCGCGAATCCCGGATGACGATGTCGGTGGATCTATTGATGACGATGCAGTCACCTTCCGGGTTGGTGACCTGCACTCCTTCGATGACGACGTTCCGCTTCCGGGACACTGTCATCGGCCCTTGGTGGGCCTCGAGCTCCCGAGGACCCGATGGAGTCGGTGTCCCGGTCGTCGAGGGGGCCGTCCCGTCCGGCCCGGGTGGCGCCGACGTAACGGTGGAACTGGGGGCTTCTGTAGTTGCGACGCCCCCGCCATCGGTTGTTTCCGAGCTCGCACAGGCAGAGACGAACAATGACAACGACAAGCCCAATGCGATCCACCCCGCCCTCACCACCGGCAGGATACCGGGAACCCGGGCGCCGGACGTCGCCTGCCCGGTGGCCGGTGGGCCCGCCGGGCCTACCAGTTGTTGTCGTTCCAGCCGGCGATCTCGCCGCAGCCACCGCCGTTCCAGGCGGAGTTCTTCTTACCGTTCTTGTTCAGCCAGTCGACGGTGTTGCCGCGCACCTCGATGGAGTGGCAACTGGAGTTGTACTGGTCCCACACATAGATGCCGACATTCGACCAGGGGTGGGCGTCGGACTTGACCACGTTGCTCAGGACCCTGATGTTCGAGCCGCCGGCGACCCCGATTCCGGCCTGCCCGGGATCGGTGAGCTTGTTGCCCTGCACGAGGATGTAACCACCCCCGGCGTCGCCGAGCATGATGCCCGAGCCCGAGGTGCTCTTGCCGGTGTTGTTCTTGACCGTGTTGTTCCTGATGCGAAGCCAGCTTCCAGAGGTTCCGCCTGACTTGTAGATGCTGATCATGTCCTCGGCGGGGCTGCTGGTGATGGTGTTCGACTCGATCCGATTCCCCGATCCGGTCACCTTGTCGAACTGAATCGGATTCCGTCCCGAGCGCGTGATGGAGTTACCCAGCACGGCGACCCCGGAGCTCATGTGCCCGTAGACGCCACCCTTACCGCTATCGGTCCGGATGGTGTTCCCCTCCACCGTCACCGAGCTGGACTTGTCGATGAAGACCGCCCAACTGCCGCAGGGGCCGATCTCGGAGTTGCGAATGGTCACATTGGACGAACTGACGACCTGGATACAGGGACCGTTGGGGTTGGAGATGGACAGGTTCTCGATGACCACTCCGGACTTGTTCCTGATCGTCAGCGGCCCGCTGGGATCGAGGCTCGACGATTTCGGCTTGGTGGTGGTTGCGGCTGCCTCTGTGGTGGTGGACCGTCGGACAGTTGTGGTCGTGGTCTTTGGCTTGGACGTGGCCGTGGTGGATGGTGCCAGGGTGGTGCTGGTCGGAGCGGTCGTAGTGGTGGTGACAATCGTCGTTGGGACGGTCGGATCGACATCCACCGGCTGGCCCATGACGCCGGCCAAGCGCGGCTCGCTCTCGACCTTGGGCTCGGTGGTCGTCGAACGACGCTCCTCGGTTGTCGGGACCGACTCGGTGGTGCTGGTCACGTACTCGATCGAAGCGAGGGCAGTCTCGGAGTGTTCGTTCGGGCCCATGGTGCCGAGGTAGAGGCCGGTCGCCGTCAGAGCCACAACGGTCAGCCCGAGCAGTATTCTGAATGTGATGGGGGCGTTGGACATTGTTCCACTGGGGGTTGCGGACCTAGTTCATATCGACAGGCGCGGCAGGCACCTGAGACTTTTTTCCTCCTGGAAAGGGTCTCGGGTACCCAAACCCCCGAACCAGCTAAACCAGTCTTCGACCCGGAGATCGGACCATGGCCCCGCTTGAACCGACCGGGCCGGTGAATGGCCTGCCGGAACGATACGACGTCTTCGGAACCAAAGTCTGCTTGACCACGGTGCGGGAAGTGAGTGATGCGCTGATGACCCGACGCGGGATCAGCGTGATCATCGCCAATGTCCACTCAGTGATGGCCTCTCGCCGCGATCCAGCGCTGGCGGAAGCGATAGCGCGAGCCGACATCGTGACCCCTGACGGTGTTCCTCTCACTTGGGCCCTCAGACTCGACGATCTCGAGGCCGTGCGTGTCACCGGCATCGAAGTGCTCACCGATGTCGCCGATCGTGGCCGCGCCGCCGGAATCCGGCACTACTTCTACGGAAGCACGGCAGAGACCCTGGAGAAGATCGCGGGACGGCTCCGCTCCGACCACCCGGGCATCGAGATCGCCGGGCTCTTCTCGCCACCGTTCCGTGCGCTGACCGATGACGAGATCGCGGAACACGCAAGGGAGATCTCGGCTGCCGGAGCACACATCGTCTGGGTGGGCCTGGGCATGCCCAAGCAGGAGCTCTGGATGCAACGGATCCGCCCGTTCCTTCCCGAGGTGAGCCTCGTCGGTGTCGGAGCGGCGTTCGACTGGCTGGCAGGCAACCAACCCATGGCTCCGCAATGGATGCGCGATCGCGGCCTCGAATGGCTTTATCGCCTCAGCAAAGAACCTCGCCGACTCTGGCGACGCTACATCTACAACAACCCCGCCTATCTGGTGCTTCTCGGCAACAGATGGTTGCGAGCACGATTTGGCCGCCGCGGCTAGCGCTGCTCTTCGGCCGTCACTCCCAGGCCCAGCGGATCTCTCATCGACCCGTGTCGCGACAGTGCGCCCGGACGCAACGGCGCGCGGTTGTAGACGTATCCGGTTATCGGTCGACCGGTCAGGGCAACGCGATCGGCGGCCTCGACCACCGGACCGGTCTCCCGGCCATGACGGACGACCATGAGAACCTGATCGCAGAGACGGACCACACTGGCGGCGTATGCCACCTGGAGCATGGGCGGAACGTCGACGAGGATCAGGTCGTAAGCGGCCCTGATCTGGGCGAAGAGCGAGTTGACAATCCTCCTCCTGAAGAACTCGGGCGCGGCGATGGCCTGAGTGCCCCGGGAGAGCACGTCCAGTTGCAGTCCATTGTGGAGATCGACGGTTCTGACCGCGTCCGTCAGCGCGACGTCCAGCTCCGCCATGTCGGTGAGACCGGGGTGACGGACGGGCAGGTTCTTGGGAAGGATCAAGCGCGTGAGCGACTGCTCGCCGAAGTCGGCATCGATCACCAGAACGCGCTTGCCTTTCGTGGCCAGCGCCGCACCCACGTTCCCCGTGGTCACACTCTTTCCGTCACCCATCAGGGCAGAGGTGACTGCGATGACCACACCGCCGACGAAGTCACCGATCTCGGACGTTCCCGAGGGCGCACGGTCGGAAACCGCAGATCCCGCGAACCGATAGGCCTCCGCGGCCGCGGAGAGGGGGCGGTCGCGCATCGGAAACTCTGATGTGATCGCCTCGGCTTCGAAGTCGGGGACCTCGGCCAGCAGTGGCGCCCCCAGAATCGCTTCTGGTTCACGGCGGTTCTCGAATCGCTGGGTGCGCAGCGAGCGAAGATAAGCGCCGGCCACACCGAGAATCAGACCGAGCAGGAGCCCGATGGCCGCGAGGCGCGCCGTTCCGGGAGTGGCCTCCGCGTACTCGGCATTCGACACGTGAATGACGCCGGATGTCGCCAGGGCGGCATCGACTCCGAGTTGATCACGACGGAGCTCCAGTTGTGTGCGCCGCTCCAATAGTTGGCCCCGTTGCGCGATGAGGGAAGCCACCTCCGAGCTCTGGCCGCGAATCTGCTGGCTCAGCTGGAATGCCTGGAGCCTCGCCACGAGCCTCTGCAACTCCTCCGCCGAGGAGCCTTCGGACCCCAGCACCTGGGCAAGCAACTCGTCCACCACGGTGTCGGGAACGAAGAGCCCCGCGATCTCGAGCTCCAACGCCTCCAGCTGCCTCTCCACTGCATCGATGGAGCTCTCCAGTTCGGAGACCGCTCGCCGGGTGGCGGCTTCGGCCCTCTCCACCGCGACCCGCTGGTATTCGGCTATGAATGCGTTGGCGAGATCGATGGCGGTTTCCTCGGAGTCGAACCTCACCGAGATCTCGATCAGGCCGCTTTCCGGATTACTGCTCACCGTTCGAAGACGAAGCAACTCACGCGTCGTCAGTTCGCTGACCGGCTCTCCCACCGAATCAGCAGCTCGTCTCGCGATCTCGGGTGATTCGAGAATGGCCACCTGGTCGCCGACGAACCGGCGTGGGTCGAGACTCCTGCCCTGCTCGAACACGGAGGCTCCCCTCGGGTCCTCCACGAGGACGGCAGCGCTCGCCGACCAGTTGTCGAAGATCGTCATTCCCGCGACAACGGACAGGGCGATGCCCAGCAACGCCCCGACCACCACGACCCACTTGTGGGATCGGGCGGCTCCGGCAAGAGTCGGTTCGAAGATCTGATCCACATCCACCCCTGGACGACCACCGTGGCAGGAACGAAGAAGAGTCCTCCACCCCCAGCCACAAGACTAGCGGAATCGCGGATTGGGTTGTCTCCGAGTGCGCCTACTTCGAAAAGCCAAACCGTCCGGACGCGAGCGAGGGGCCCCGAAGGGCCCCTCGTCGTTGTCTGCGGAGAACGCCCTGATCAGAAGTCCATGTCACCGCCGTGGCTGTGCCCGGCGCCGGCAGCCGCGGGCGGCTCCGGCATCTCGGCCACCAGGGCCTCGGTGGTGAGCAGGAGAGCGGCGATCGAGGCCGCGTTCTGCAGGGTGGACCGGGT
>DATGPZ010000116.1:0-3524 GCA_035304485.1 Acidimicrobiia bacterium
CAGGGAATCGAAGCTCTGGCCGATCGATGCAACGATCTGTTCGACGAGCTGTCGAAGGACAAGCCGACCAAGGGAGCCATCAAAGAGCTCAGCGCCGATATCCTCCTCGACGCCTCCGGACAAGTCGACGTGGCCTTGTTCGGCAGGATGGTGGCCGACCTGCCCAACGCCAACGTCGACGCCGCCAGCCAGGTCGCCCACGCCATATCCACCCACGAAGTACGACCAGAGTTCGACTACTTCACCGCTGTCGACGACCTGCAGGAGGAGTCCCCCGAACGGGAAACCGGAGCGGGACACATCGACACCTTGGAGTTCAACTCGGCCTGCTACTACCGGTACGCCGCCGTCGACAGCGATCAGCTCCTCGAGAATCTCAACGGTGATGAGGAGCTGAGCCGGCGCGGGCTCACCGCCTTCCTTATGGCGATGGTCCACGAACTTCCGCGCGGCAAGCAGAACTCGATGGCGGCCCACAACCCGCCTTCCTTGGTGATGACCACCGTCCGGCCCCGGGGACAGTGGAACCTGGCCAACGCCTTCGAGGAGCCCGTGCGGCGCCGTAATGGGGGCTTGGTCCAGGAATCGTCCAGGCGCCTCCTCGAGTACTACCGATGGCTGTCCGAGGTATACGACAGCAACCGGCCGACACAGGCCCATCTGGTCGCGGTCGATCCCGACATCACCGTTCCAGCAGGCGTAGTGCGTCACGGCAACGTGAGCCAACTCGTGTCGGCGACGGTGGATGCGGCACTGGGGACTCTGACATGAGCGACGCCACTCTCGTGCTCCGTTTGGCCGGGCCGATGCAGAGCTGGGGGGTCAAGTCGCGGTTTGATCGTCGGGACACCGGCACCGAGCCTTCCAAATCCGGTGTGGTCGGGTTGATCTGCTCCGCGCTGGGTCGGCCACGCACCGCTGACGTGTCGGACCTCTCCTCGCTGGAGATGGCGGTTAGGGTCGATCGGCCCGGAGTGTTGTTGGCGGATTACCAGACCACGGAGGGGGTGCCGTCCGCATCCGGCACAGGAGGGCGCAGAACCGTGCAGAGCCACCGATGGTTCTTGGCCGACGCCGCGTTCCTGGTGGCATTGCGGGGACAGGACCAAATGGTGGGGGAGATCGCTGCGGCCCTCGAACGGCCCCGGTGGATGTTGGCCTTGGGACGCAAATCCTTCCCGCCCACCCCGCCTCTGGTGATCGGTTTGCTCGAGGAGGACATCGACACGGCCCTCTGGGAAACGCCGTGGTTGGGGACCGCCGGGCGTCCCCAGGAGGAGGTGACCCTGCGGGTGGTACGGGATTCCAGACCCGACCAGGCGCATGCTTGGAGGAGCGATCACCCGGTGTCGTTCGAGCCCCGCAGGTTCCTGAGGCGTCCAATTCGCATCGAGTGGGTGACCTTGCGGGGCCCCCTCACTGAGAGGAGACTCACATGGAGCTCTATCTGAGCCGGATCGTACTGGATGTACGGAGCACCCAGGCCCGCAGAGCCTTCCGGGATATATACGAGGCGCACCGGACGGTGATGGCCGCTTTTCCAGATGGTCCGGTCGGAAACCCACGATCGGAGATGTCGGTGCTGTGGCGCTCGGAGTCGGGGAGAATCCCGACCTTGTTGGTCCAGTCGGCCGTTCGACCCGAAACCGCGGCGTGGGCGGGTCTGTCGATCGACACTGCCGTCAAGGAGATCGGAGGAGCCCTCGACCGGGCTCTGACACAGGGGCGGATTCTCAGGTTCCGGATCAGAGGTAACCCGACTCGCAAGATCGACACCAAGTCCCTCGACGGGGCCCGCCGCCACGGCCGCAGAGTACCGCTGCGCCGAGATCCCGACCGGGTCGCGTGGTTGGAGCGGCAGCTGCACGCGGCCGGCGCCGCGCTGGTGTCGGTAGATGGGAAGCCCGACCTGTCGGTGCAAGGCTCCGGCATCTTCAAGGGTCGCCGCAGGGATCGGACGATCACGGTGGAGGCGGTCGACTTTTCGGGCCGCCTGGTGGTGGAGGAACCAGATCTGCTCCGGCAGGCCGTAGCCATCGGAATAGGGCCCGGCAAGGCATTCGGGATGGGGCTCCTGATGGTGGCGCCGTGATCCACCCTGAGGAGCGCCCCCGGTCGGGCCATGACGTGCCTCGACTCACCGACGGGATCTCCTTCTTGTATTTGGAGCACGCCCGCATCGACCGAGAAGACCAGACCATTGTCGTATTCGACAAGGAGGGGCGTACCCCGGTGCCGGTAGCCTCGCTCAACGCCCTTCTGCTGGGGCCGGGCACCCGTATAACTCATCGTGCCGTGATGACTCTGAGCGACCACGGTTGCGGAATGGTGTGGGTGGGTGAGCGAGGAGTGCGGTTCTATGGTGGGGGAAGTCCCATCAATCGGAGCAGCCGCCTCGCCGAGCGCCACGCCACGCTGTGGGCCAATCCTACATCTAGGAAGCGCACTGCCCGCCTTCTGTATCTGGCTCGTTTCCCGGAAGAGAAGGTGGAACGGCTGTCGATCGCCCAGCTGCGGGGCCGAGAAGGCGCACGTGTCAAACGGGCCTACCGGCTAGCCTCGATTCTGACCGGCGTCGAGTGGAGTGGCCGCTACTACGACCCGGACGACTGGGATGCGTCCGATCCCGTCAATCAAGCCTTATCCGCCGCTACGGCGTGTCTGTATGGGCTGTGCCATACCGTCGTGTCGGTCTTGGGTCTGATCCCCTCACTGGGGTTCATTCACACTGGTCACCGGTTCAGCTTCATATACGACCTGGCGGACCTCTACAAGGTCGAGTTGGCGATCCCGGCGGCTTTCGAGGCTGTGGCCGAGGGCAATCCGGAGCTCGAACGTGTTGTGCGGCGGCGGATGCGGGACGTCTTCTGGCGAACGGGCTTGTTACGGCGGATGGTCGATGATGTGCTGACGCTGTTCGCCGAGGATCTGTCGGACGCGGCCGCCCTGAACCGGATGCGAGACGGCCGGGACCTCCTCAGGTTGTGGGATCCCGATGAGGGCGAGTTCCCGTCCGGGACGAACTACGCATCCGACCTGGACGACGAGGACATGTAGGCGGGGCGTTGAATGGTCGTGGTGGTGGTCGAAGCTGTGTCGCAACGCCTGAGAGGTCATCTCAGACGATACCTGGTCGAGGTGGGATCAGGCACCTATGTGGGTCAACTGTCAGGAAGGGTCAGGGACCGCCTCTGGGAAAGAGTGATCGACAACCTAGAAGGAGGTCGCGCCGTGATGGTAGCCGTCAAAGCAGGTGAGCAAGGGTTCGAGATTCGGATGGAGGGATATCGGGATCGACAGGTGGTCGACTTCGACGGAATCCAATTGTCGCGAATTCTGAGCCTGAACGATTGAGTAATTTCGGGGGTTCTGTAAGTGACGTCCCCACGCACGTGGGGGTGGACCGAACAGGTCGGGGTCCGCGCTGAGGCAGGCGGCGACGTCCCCACGCACGTGGGGGTGGACCCCGTGCCCCAGCGTCGGGAGCCGCCGAGCAGTAGACGTCCCCACGCACGTGGGGGTGG
>DATGPZ010000117.1:0-5023 GCA_035304485.1 Acidimicrobiia bacterium
ATGGGGCGCCCGCATCTACGAGGTGCCGATCAGCTACCACGGCCGCACCTACGCCGAGGGCAAGAACATCGGTTGGCGCGACGGCGTGCAGGCGCTGTGGCTGATCTTCAAGTTCCGCTTCCTCGACACCCGCTTCACCGACGAGGCCGACCACCGCACCCGCCATGCCCTGGGCCGGGCTCCGCGCTATCGGCGGTGGCTCCTGTCCCAGTTCGACGGGTATGTGGGGGAGAAGGTCCTGGAAGTGGGGGCCGGCCCCGGCCACTTCACAGCCCAACTGCTTTCCACCCCCGAACTGATGGCGGTCGACTCCCAGCCGATCTTCGTCGAGGGGCTACGGCGCCGCTTCGGCCATCTCGAGAACCTCCGAGTCGAGCACGCCGACCCCGAGGACACCCGTTTCGCCGAAGCCACCGGCGACGGGTTCGACACGGTCGTCGACTTCACAACCCTGCAGCGGGCGCCCGACCCCGATGCCGCCGTGGCGAACCACGCCTCGGTGCTGGCGCCGGGGGGCCACCTGCTGGTGCACGTCCCCGCCGGCGCCGAGCTGTTCTCGGAGCTCGACCGGTACGCCGGCCACCTCCGCCGCTTCTCGGAGACCGATCTGCGGAAGCTGATCGAAGGCGCCGGGCTGGAAGTCGTCGAGCTCCGCCCGTTCAACCGCATGGGCCGGCGCATATGGGGGCTGCTGGGAGGGGCGGACCGCAGCTCGATCAAGGCGTTCGAGGCGCGCCTCGCCGACCTCGCCACCCCGGTCCTCTCCCGCATCGACGCCCAGATGTCGGGGCCGGGGCTGTCACTCGTGGCCGTCGGTCGCAAGCCGGGCTGACATCTACTCTGGTCTGATCGCTCTGGAGGATCCATGCAGGACTTGACCAGTCGGGAGCCGTTCGCCGACAAACACGTCGTCGTCCTTGGCGGCGCTGGCTTCCTCGGCTCCCACGTGTGCACCGCCCTGGTCGAGGCGGGGGCGAAGGTCACCGCCATCGACAACTTGATCACCGGCAAGGCCGGCAACGTCGACCACCTCCTCGAGAACGGCCGGTTCAGGCTCATCGACTACGACGTCACCGACTACCTGCACGTCAAAGGCGACGTCCACTACGTCCTCAACTTCGCCTCGCCGGCGTCGCCGGTCGACTACCTCCGGTGGCCGATCCACACCCTCAAGGTGGGGGCGTTCGGGACCCACAAGGGCCTGGGCCTGGCCCGGGACAAGGGGGCTGTGTTCCTCCTCGCCTCCACGTCGGAGGTCTACGGAGACCCCCAGGTCAACCCCCAGCCGGAGACCTACTGGGGCAACGTCAATCCGATCGGCCCCCGGGGCGTCTACGACGAGGCGAAGCGGTTCGCCGAAGCCCTGACCTTGGCGTATCACCGAGAGCACGGGATCGACGTGCGGATCGTGCGGATCTTCAACACGTTCGGGCCCCGCATGCGCCCCGACGACGGCAGGGCGGTCCCGGCGTTCTTCAAGGCGGCGCTCGAGAACCGCGCCCTCCCCGTCCACGGCGACGGCACCCAGACCCGCTCCCTCTGCTACGTGGACGACCTCATCGAAGGGATCCTCCGTCTCACCCTCTCCGACGAGACGAGCCCGGTGAACATCGGCAACCCGGAGGAGGTGACGATGCTGGAGCTCGCCGAGGCCGTCCAGGACGTCGTCGGCAACCATCCTGGGATCGAGTTGCATCCCCGTCCGGTCGACGACCCGACGGTGCGTCGGCCCGACACCACCAAGGCCGAACAGCTCTTGGGCTGGAAGCCCCGCTACTCGCTGAGAGACGGCCTGGAGCTGACGCTGCCCTGGTTCAAACAGGTCCTCGGTCTCTGACCGATGGAGTGGTCGTCGCTCGCCAGGTGGTGGCTCGACGAGCTCGCTTCCGACCCGGCATACGAGGAAGAGGTCTTGCCGCTGGCGCTGCGGCTCCTCGAACCTCGACCCGGGAGGATCTACCTCGACGTCGGCTGTGGGGAAGGGCGGGTGATGAGAGCCATCACCGAGCGGGGGGCCGAGGCGACCGGGGTCGATGTCTCACCCGAGCTGGTCGAACTGGCGTCCCGCTACGGGAGGGTCCACCTGGCTGATGTCCCACCGTTCGACTTCTTGGGTTCCGACTCCGTCGACGGCGTGGTGCTGGTGCTGGTCTTGGAGCACATCCGCGATGAGGAGCACGTTCTCGCCGAGGCGGCCCGTGTCACCCGCCCGGGAGGAGTGCTGGCGCTCGTCATCAACCATCCGATCTGGACTGCTCCGGGGTCCACTCCGATCCAGGACACGACCGGGGAGATCCTGTGGCGACCCGGCGAGTATTTCTCCACCGGGTGGAGCGACGAGCCGGCGGGGGAGGACACCATCCGCTTCCACCACCGGACCATCTCGCGGCTGCTCAACTCGGCGGCTTCCGCCGGGTGGATGCTGGAGGAGATGGTCGAAGAAGGGGTCACCGACGCCCAGATCGAGCGGACTCCGGGGCTGAGGGGTCAAGAGCACATCCCGCGGCTGCTCGGGGTCAGGTGGAGACTGGAGGATTCCGTCAAGTAGGCGCCCGCAGGCGCCGATCAAGCCATGTACTGCTCGGTAGCCTAGGAAGGCACGGATGTTCGAGCCCTCACTCCCAATCGACTCAGGCTCGGTGGTCGACGTCTCGGTCGTGTTGCCGGTCTACAACGAGGCCGGCCACCTGAAAGACGAGATCGACCGGATCCGCAAGTCGCTCGAGAACTCCTACTACACCTACGAGATCATCGTCGTCGACGACGGGTCCACCGACGGGTCCGGCGAGAAGCTGGCGGAGATCGACGGCATCCGCCTGATCCGGTTCCGCCAGAACCGGGGAGCCGGGTCGGCTCGCAAGTACGGGACCCTGGCCGCCCGTGGGAAGTTCGTCGTCTGGACCGACGTCGACATGACCTACCCCAACGACGAGATCCCCCAACTCGTCGACCAGATGGACGGCTGGGACCAGGTCGTGGGCGCCCGGCGCACAGAGCAGGGGACCGTCAAGCTCCTTCGCCGGCCCGCCAAGTGGTTCATCCGACGGCTCGCTTCGTATCTGACGGGAGTGAAGATCCCCGACCTCAACTCCGGGTTCCGAGTCTTTCGCCGCGACGTCGCCCTCCAGTTCCTCTACCTGCTGCCGAGGGGTTTCTCGTGTGTGACCACGATCACCTTGGCGTTCCTCACCAACGGGTACTCGGTGGACTGGGTGCCGATCGACTACTTCCCCCGCCAGGGGAAGTCGAAGTTCCACTGGCTGGCGGACACCCGGCGCTACCTGATGCAGGTCGTCCGGATGGTGCTGATGTACGAGCCGCTGCGTGTGTTCGGGCCGCCCGCCGCGCTCCTCGGACTCATCGGGGCGGGCAAGCTGGTGTACGACATCATCGACAAGGACTTCCGGATCGGCACCAACACGATCGTGATATTGGGTGTCGCCTTGGCGCTGGCCATCGTCGGGATGCTGGCTGACATGCTCGTCCAACTCAACAAGCGGCGGCACGACGTGATGCCCGCCTTCGATGGCCCGGCACGCTGATCTACGAGCATCTGGCGGTAATCCGATGAGGCCGTCTCCATCCGTCCCGTCGGTGGTGATAACCACTGGAACACTGCCCGTGCGAGAAGGGGACGGGGTTCCCCGATTCGTTCTCGACCTGGGGATCTCCATCGCACGTCACGCGGCGGTCACGATCCTCGCGCCCCACTGTGAAGGCGCTCGCCGCTTGGAAGAGGTGGACGGTGTGCAGATCGAGCGGTTCAGGTATTTTCTTCCGACAGCTCTGCAGCGGCTGAGTCGGGGCGGGGTGCTGGCAGTCAACCTCCGCGCGAGCAAGCTCGCCGCTCTCCAGATCCCGATACTGCTGGTCGCTCAGGTCTTCGCCCTGTGGCGCCTCGTGAAGAAGACGGAGGCCATTGCCGTCAACAGCCATTGGCTGATCCCACAGGGCCTGAGCGGCGCCCTGGTCTGTCGACTCCTCGGCGTTCGTCATGTCCTGCACGTGCACGCCGGGGACGTCTACCTTCTTCGGCGGATTCCGTTGGGTGGTTTGGTTGCGCGCTTCGTTGTCAAACGGTCCGACCAGGTGTTGGCAGATGGGAGCCATGTTCGAGACGCACTGGATGAGCTGTTGGGCTACCCGTCCGAGGCAGTGCTTCGTCCGATGGGCGTCTGGTTCGACCGTTTCAACCGGGATCGCGGAACGCCGGACGTCTCAAAGTCCATCGTGTTCGTTGGGCGGTTCGTAGAGAAGAAGGGAATCCCGTACCTCGTGAGAGCGATGGGCGACGTGCGCCGGCGTCATCCGGATGCTCGCTTGACGCTGATAGGTGCCGGACCGATGGAAGATGAGGTGCACGAGCTCGTTGGTCGACTCGGATTGCACGACGCAGTCGAGTTCACTGGCCCCTTGCCTCATTCCGAAGTCGTCGAACATCTGCGCCGGTCAGCCGTAGCATGCGTCCCGTCGATCATCGACAGTCGAGGCGAGACCGAGGGCATGCCGACGGTCGTGCTGGAGGCGATGGCGGCTGGCACCCGCGTCGTAGGAACCAACGTCGACGGCATTCCCGACGTGCTCGAGGACCGGCACAATGGCTGGCTGTGCGAACCGGCTGATGCCGAGGATCTGGCTCGTGCGATCAACGAGGCACTGGCTGACGACTCGGGACATCAGCGCGCCAATGCGGTTGCGACCTCCTCACAGCACGATTGGTCTCGTGTCGGCGACGAGTATGCCGCATATCTCGGGATCGAGCCATGAACCTCAGTGGAACCCTCAGGCGTCGCCGCCAGGCCGTCGAAGCCACGTACTTCGCGAGAAAGCGCCTCCACACGGTGTCGCTCCCTCGGTTCCGGCTGCACGGATTCACGACCGAGGCTCTTCGGGAACACGGCCAAGGCGATTTACTCGAGGTTGGGGCGGGGTTGTCACCTTATTCCGCGACTCTGGCCGAGGTCGCCGACCGAGTCACCACTTTGGATATCGAGGATCGGTCGGGAACGGTGGATCTGATCGG
>DATGPZ010000118.1:0-17779 GCA_035304485.1 Acidimicrobiia bacterium
GACGACGAATGAACCGAACATCTCCATCCAGTGGAAGGGCACCAATGCGTGTTTCGACTTCTACTGCGACTGCGGCACCTGCATGCACTGCGACGGGGACTTTATCTACTTCGTCCGCTGCCCGGTCTGCAACACCGTCTATGAGATGCCGACCGAGCTGACCGCCGTTCCGGTCGATCCGGACAACCCGCCCGAGTGGTATGCCGGACCCGACGAGGCCTACGTCGGACAAGTCTGGGAATTGAAAGTCTGGGAATGAGCGAGGCGTGACGGGCCATCCCGTCGTCCTGCCCACACTCAAGGGCAGGAGTGACGACATATGGCCTATACCATCCGTGGTCTGCCCGACGCCATTGCCACGGTTCCAGAAGACAGTGAAGGGTGGCTACGCTGGCGCGATCGCGTGCTGGCGTTTCGCCTTGCCCTGCGCAAGCAGGCCGACGAGGATCCCGAGGCCCGTGCAGCCCTGATCGAGCTGTGCTCTCGGGATCCCGCCTTCGACCTGCTGATCTTCGGCACCCTGCTCGAGCCACGGAACACGATCGACTACATCTTCGCTGCCGGCGGGGAGCCGATCGTCTACGATCCGGACCTCAACGGCGGCTGCTGGCGTCCCGCCGACCCCGGCGAGGACGTGCAGGAGCGTGCCCAGAACGGCGACATCCTGACGATCATCAAGCCGGCGGGGTGGTACCCGTGGATCCCGTTCGGGTTCCAGGTGGGGATCCACCGCAAGCTCGAAGAGATCACCCGCAAGATCGGCGACCCGATGGGACGCTCGGACCTCATCATCGAGAAGTCCCGCGACATGGGCGCCACCTGGGTCATCTGTCACCGGGTCGCGTGGAAGTGGCGCTACCACGACAACTACGTGGCCGGGCTGTTCTCCCGCAAGGAGGACATGGTCGACTCCAAGGACTCGCGCTCGATGTTCTACCGCATCGAGTCGCTCCTGGGGCTGAACCCCAAGCTGCCCGAGTGGTCGTACGCACCGGGCACGGTGTGGCACGGACACCCGGTCCGGGTCCCCGACTGGATGATCCCGGCTGGCTACGACGCCAAGCAGCACAACCTGAAGAACCGGCTCATCCACCCTACCAGGGCGAACGAGATCCTCGGTGAGGGCACCACCTCCAAGTCGGGTATCGGTACCCGAACCACCGAGTCGTACATCGACGAGGCCGCCAAGATCGAGGACCTCATCCAGATGTACACCGGCATGGGCGCCGTCACCAACCACCGTGTCCTGCTGTCCTCGGCGGATCGCCGCTACGGCGACGGCATGTACATGCTGGCCAACGAGGCCCGGCTCGCCGAGCAGGACCCGAACCGGCCCGGTCCCTCGTTCCTCTCCCTGCCGTGGCACCTGCATCCGATGCGCGGCTGGGACTGGATCGACAAGGAGCGGGCACGGTATCAGGGGAACCCCGCCGAGTTCGAGCGCGAGTACGAGATCAACTGGGATGCCGGTGTCGGGACCTGGACCTATCCGGGTGCCAAGACGATCCTGCCGGGCGACTGGCCCTACGATCCGGAGCTCGGCGAGGTCTGGTGCGCGATCGACCCGGCGCTGCGCGATCCCACGTCGATCATCTTCTTCCAGTACGACCAGCACGAGGAAGCGTACCGGGCGGTCGAGGCCCTCGAGCTGCACACGCCGAGTGCGCGGTACCTGGCCCCGATCCTCATGGGATTCCCGGCGGGCCACCCGATCCGGGAACGGTACCCGAACAAGTCCATCCAGGAGGTCATGGACTTCACCTGGGAGCTCCGCAAGAACGGTCGTCCGATCAAGTTCGTGGGCGACACCTTCGGGGAGAACTCGGGTGGGGCCGAGCGGCAGTCCTACTACGAGTCGCTGTTCAAGACCTCGCTCGACCTGTGTTCCGAGTACGACGACCTCCCGGTCCGCAAGATCATCGTCTACACCAAGTACGACGAGGGCGCCCGCTGGCACCGCAAGCGCAAGGAGTGCCTGGCCAACCTGCTCGAAAAGCTGCGGTTCAACAACACGCCGCGCGTCACCTACGTGCTCAAGTGCATCCAGGAGAACCGCTACAAGGAGCAGCCGGAGAACCGCCTCGTCGTCTCCGAGCCCAAGGAGCCGGCGCACGACTGGACCTCGCACGCCACCACGGCCTGTGAGTACTTCGCCGTGTTCGCCCAGGGGATCGAGGCCAGCCGCAAGCCGCTCCTGCTGCCGACCAATCCGTACGCACGTCCAACATCGATCCGGCCCGAACCAGCGGGCTACAAGCGCGTGAGGTACTAGATGGTTCTGCCCCAGCAACCACCGACTGGGATGCCACCCGGCGAGGGTGCCCCCGGCGCGGGTGCGCCGCCGGGCGGCGCACCCCAGGGGCCGTCGCCGAGCCCCGGTCTGCCCCTGATGGATCCGACGCAGCTCTACGAGACCATGCTCAAGATCCAGGCGGCGATCGAGGCCCAGGCGGAGCAGATGCTCCAGCCGATCTATCCGCCGTGGTACAACCCCGACGACTACCCGAAGCCCCAGCCGGAACAGGCGCTGGCCAAGGTCACGAACCTGGCCGCCGACTTCGCCCCCTACCGGCGGCGGGTCCTCGACGACCTGCGTTCCGCCCGGATGGAGACGGCGGGGTTCTTCGAACAGGACAAGTACGAGCCGGACTTCACCCAGTGGCGCGACACCGGCATCATGGGCGAGGTCGAGCTCCAGACGTACGAGCTGGCCGACTGCACCATCTCCTTCGATGCCAAGGCCCCGCGCCGCGACCTCGAGGATGAGGCCGGACGCAAGATCGACTTCGCCACCGCCTGTCTGGACAGCGCCGAGCGCCGGCACATCCGCATGGGCAACGGCCCGCTGCGGGTGGAGAAGGCGCGCACGCTGCTGCTGACCGGACGGCTGGCGTGGCACTGCATGCTCGACATCGACCCGGACGAAGGGGACATGCCCTTCCGGGAATCGCTGGTCGACCCGACCACCTGCTTCCCGGTCTATGAGGGCGATCGTGGCATGGCGATCATGGGCCGGCAGTACATGCTGACCGTCGGCGAGGCGATCGCCGCCTTCGATACCCCGGACCGCGAGCTCTACAAGAAGCACATCGCGTCGATCAACAAGCAACGGTCCGTCACCATGTCCAACCCCAAGCGGCGTGAGGAAGAGCCGTGTCAGGTCACGGAGTACTGGGACCGCCGCTGGCGGGTCGTCTGGATCGACGGCGACCACCTCATCACCCACGAGCACAAGTACGGGTTCGTCCCGTTCGTGTACGTCGTGGGCCCGATCGGCATGCCCGCCTTCATGCGCGATCCGTTCGAGGGACCGACCGAGATCTTCGGCACCCACGAGCACGTCTACTTCCACAGCCGCGACGTCTCCCAGCCGCACAAGGGGCTGGGGCTCCCGTCGCTGCTCAAGCTGCCGGTGCGGCTGCGCGAGGCGCTGATGAGCCGGCTGCTCACGGCGTTCACCCGGTCGATCAACCCGCCGATCGGCATCGCCATGGACGACATCGCCTACGACCAGGGCACGCCACCGATCGACCGCTCGCGCGGGGCGATCAACCCGTTCAAGCTCGGGCGGCATGAGCTCGTCGAGCTGACCATGCAGCCGGACCCGAATACCCTCGGGCCGCTGCTCCAGGGCGTAGCGGATAACACCTCACGATTGAGTCAGCCGCCCACCGCGCACGGACTCAACGACAAGTCGAACGTGAGCGGGTACGCGACGCAGGGGCTCAACGAGGCCGGGCGGGTGAAGCTCGTCCCCTGGATGCGCACCCTCGAGGAATTCGAGAAGGCGTGCATGGAGATGCGGTTCCGGATGTTCCGGGACTGGGGGCACCTGGTCAAGCAGGGCGACCAGCCGTACGGCCACCTGACGGTGCCGAAGTCGGAGGCCACCCCGTGGGAAGACCAGATGTTCGAGCTCACGCCGGGTGATCTCAAGCGGGCCGGACTGGCGATCGAGGTCAGTCTGTCGAACCTCCCGCTCCAGATGCTCGGCCAGGTCCTGAACGCCGGCGGCATGGGCATGCAGATGGGCGTTATGGACGAGATCGACGTGATGCGGCTGATGGGTGCCCAGAACCCGTACAAGAAGCTGCGCCGCATCCAGGAGCGCAAGCTCATGAACGACCCCGCCGTCCTCGAGGCCGAGATGCTCCAGGAGTACATCCGCAACGGCGAGATGGGCATGGCGACCTACATCGCCGCCCGCAAGATGAACGCACGACTCGAGGACATGCTGGCCGCCGCCGCCCCGCCGCAGCCTGAGGGTGGTGGCCCCGGCCTGATGGGTGAGTCCTGGGCGGCCATGGGCCAGCCGCCCGGACCCGGATCCGGACCCCAGGGTCCCGTTGGCCCACGTACCCCAACGTCGCCGATAGGCACGGAGCCATAGGAGTAGGAGTAGATGGCAACACTCACGTCTGGATATGACACGGGTGGTGCTGGCGGCTCGACGCCACAGAACCGGATGGCGACGATCTCCAGCGCCGCCCAGTTCCGAAGCTGCCCGATGGGGTCGACCCTGACCCGCGATGAGAATGGCGAGTTCGTCTGCGTCGATGCCCAGGGCCGCAAGTCCAAGCCGATGACCGGCACCCCGAGCTACGGCAGCGGCGAGGCCGGCGAGAACCAGAATACCCTGGCGGCGAAGACGATCGGGGTCATCAACAACATCCTGAACAACACCCAGGCGCAGGGTGGGTCGGACACCGGATACACGCTGGGTGGCGCGGACATCTTCGCCCAGCGCCCGAGCGCGATGCTGGCCGACATCATCGAGCGATACCACCCGAACGACAACCGGGGCTTCGGCCTGTACGGGATGCTCGAGCCGTACGCCGACGCCGCCAACGTGCTCTTCCTCGCCTTGCAGGGCACGGACGCCGAGGGCGGCACCAAGGAAGAGTTCCTGAACTGGCTCGAGAACGACTACTGGAACGCGCTGATGACGCCGCTCGATCGGGGCGGTGGCATCGACTGGCGCACGGCGATCGACAACGTCCTCAACGCACCGCAGAACTCGCCACTGATCCAGTACCTGGCCGTTCAGGATCCCCAGGCCCAGGCCCAGAACTTCATCAACATCATGGCCGGCATCTACGGCACGGCCTTCCACCCGCTCGTCGCCAGCTCGATGCTCGACCGCATGTACTACGGACGCGACGAGTTCCTCGGCGAGGCGGCACGGCAAGGGATCGAGGGCATGGATCCGTTCTACCAGTGGATCCAGAACTCGATGCCGACCCAGCGATGGTACTAGCGATGACTGACCGCACGGATGGTGAGACCGGAGGCGTGGTGATTCGTCGCAAGGAGGATCAGAAGTAATGCCGCTCGGTGCTGGCGGGTCGCCAGGGCCGTACCGTGACCCGTTCTTCCGCTCCGGATCCTACCGGCAACCCGGCACCGCCTGGGAGAAGACCCCGGCGATCGGCGGGGTAGGCGGGTACCTCGACCGCAACCAGGCGGCGGGGTACACCCGCTGGCTCGGCGATCAGGGGATCGGGCTGGGAACACCGGGACGCTTCGCCGAGTTCGCCCGTGGCCAGCTCGGCAACACGATCACGGGACATCTCGCGGCCCTCGCGGAAAACCCCGAACTCTCCTACATGGAGTACCTCAACTCGATCGGCGGTCTCGACCGCCTCTACCAGCAGTTCCGTTCGCAGTCGCCGCTGGCGCGTGGCGCTCGACGCCAGGGCCCGGTGCGATACCTGATGGAGATCTAGCAGATGCCTACCCCGATGCGTGATACCGGCGGAGCCGGCGGTGCGTCCGAGCGACGCGCCACGTCCGGACGAGGCCGGGGAACCCGACCGAATGCCCGGCGCTCCCGCGAAGAGTCCCGGCGACGTGACGTCCTCGACACCGTCATCAACGAGATGAGCGGGGTGGTGGGCGACCACCTGCGCCGACGCCTCGCCGCCGGCGACACCGCCGACATGCTGAACGTGATTCGCAACATGTCCTCCCGGATCGGTGGCATGCTCCCGCAAGCTCCGGTTCCGCCGATCCCCAGTGGTGGGTTCTTCGGCGGGGCCTCCCCGATGCTCCAGGCTGCCGGCGCGGGTGCCGCTGGCCCGATGCCGCCGCTCCCGCCCGACATGGGGATGCCGGGTGGTGGCACGTTCCCGCCCGGCATCGGCTCGGCGATCGCTGGCCTCGGCGCTGGCGCCGGCGTTCCGCCGCTGCCGCCTGACATGGGCATCCCCGGCGGCGGGTTCGCTCCCGGCATGCAGCCCCCGATGAGCGGTGGGTACTTCTCGCCGTACAGCCCGATGGGCCGCCTGATCGCCAACGGCGCCACCCCACAGAACATCGACATGCTGCTCCAGATGCTGATGAACCGACCGGCCATGCCGGCGCCGCGACGCGACGAAAGGCAGTAGTCCATGGTCCTGGCGATGCCGCGCCTCCCGGACGTGGCGGTCGCTCCGGGACGCCGTCTTCCCGTCATACCCACGCGGTCCCTCACGCCGCGTGACGTCATGAACCGCATCGGGACCACGGGGCTGCCGACCACCCGGTCGGTGCTCCAGCGTGGTCCCGGTCTCTCGCTGCCCGGCATCGAGAACGTCATGGCCATGGTGGCACCCCAGTTCGCGCAGGGGTTCAGTGATGTCTTCGGTGCCGGCGCGTACGGGCAGGTCGGGGCGCCGTTCAGCCCGACCGGCCCCTCGTTCGCCGGCGGCATGCTCGACGACGCGGCCAACGACATCAACGCCGCTGCCGCCAAGTACGGGATCCCCGCCAACTTCCTCGCCGCCGTGATCGCCCGCGAGTCCACCGGCAACTGGAACCGGGACGGGAACCGCTACGTCTACCTCCCGGATCGCGGGCACTACATCCTGCCGTACGTCGGCATGACCGACCCCGCCGTCCGTCAGTTCGGGATCGATCCCCGCTCCCTGATCGGCAACCGCGCCGGCCAGATCGACGTGCTCGCCCGCAACCTGCGACGCATCTACGACCAGTACGGCGACTGGGAGGTCGTCGCCAACGTCCACTACTCGGGCGACCCCACGGGCCGCAGCACCCCCGGTGACTCGTGGCAGTACGGCTCCACGAGCCAGTCCACCAACATGATTATGTCGTTCTGGCGGCAGCTCGAGCCGGGCGCCAACCCCAAGGCTGCCGGCTCCCCGCTGGGTGGTGCCACGGGTGGCGGGTTCGACATGATCTTCGGCGGGCAGTCCTACCCCACCACCCAGGAGATGGGGCTGACCAACTTCGCCCGCCAGCACCTGGGTGGCATGTACAGCTACGCCACCAACTACGGCGTGCAGGGGCATGCGGGGCTCGACATCGGGACGCCGATCGGGACGCAGCTCTACTCGCCGGTGGCGGGAACGGTCATCACGGCAGGTGGGACAAACTACTACACAGATGATCGCTACGGTCGGGGTGCTCCCGGATCGGGCGAGCTCAAAATCAAGTTGGACAATGGGGACGAGCTGATCCTCGGTCACATGGGGCGCATCAATGTCCAGGTCGGACAGCGCGTCCAGCCCGGCCAGCTTGTCGGCCTCTCCGGGACGGCGAACGGTCCCCATGTCCACGTCGAGTACCGACAATACACCCCAGGCAAGACTCCTTCCGGTTTCACTGCCGTAGACCCGCGCACCGCTCTAGGCTCGCTGCCGGGTGGCAGTCTGATGGGCGGCAGCCAGTTGGCCATGCCGAGAACCCTCGGAAGCAGCTTCGCTGATCCTGCACGGCTCGTCTTCGATCCGGCGTTCCGTGCGCAGTATGCCTAGCCAGGAGATGACATGGATCCACGATCGCTTCGCGCGTCCCTCGCGCAAGCGGCCCAGCGCGCCAGCCAGCGGCTGACCCAGGCGAACAACGCCAGGTCGTCCGGGGCTGGCGCTGCTGCTGCCCGCGCTGTCCTCGCCCAACGTCCGCAACCACAGGTCGCACCAACCCCGGCCCCGACCGCGTTCCAGGCCCCGGCCCCCGCGCCGGCGGTGGCGCCCGTGTCGACCGGGCTCATGGGTGCCCCCAACCCGCAGTTCATCGCCAGCCAGATCATGCAGCGGATGGCGCAGCCGGACAGCGATACGTGGATCGAGATCGAGAACGAGGACGACGACGAGGACGTCCTCTATGTCCCAGAAGCGCTGCTGCCGAACATCCCCGAGAACTACAAGGTGATCGGCCCACTCCAGCCGCACAGCGAGGCGGAGCTGGAATTCCTCAAGCAGAGCGAGTACTCGATCTACAACCAGACCCCGGAGATCCAGGCGCTCTTCGGGATCACCCAGGGGCTGGGCATCTCCGATCCCAAGGACCTCCGGCCCACCCAGTTCCCCGGCTCCGGCGAAGAGATCGGCGGCGAGGGGCTGTGGGACAAGATCACCCGTGGCGCGGGTCAGGCCGCCCAGACCGGGGAGATCCTCTGGGGCCTCTTCGGTGACGACGCCGTCGACGCCGTCATGGAGACGGAGATCCCTGGCTCCAGCGGTGTCACGATCGGGGACATGCTCGGCACCGCCGAGAACATCGCCGACGCCACCGGCACCAAGCTGAACCAGATCAAGCAGGGGATCGACGTGTTCGTCGCCCCCGTGCTCGAGAAGACCTTCCGCGAGACCGAGATCCCCGGCACGAACGTCACCGTCGACGATGTGATCCACGGGATCGACCGCACGCTCGACGCCGGCGCCATGGGTGTCTTCCAGTGGCTCTGGCAGGACGAGACCTTCCAGGCGATCCTCCAGGACAAGGGCATCTCGATCAACGAGTTCGGTATCCCGATCGGGCCGAACGGCAAGGAGATCAAGCCGCAGACCCTGCTCGACATGACGGTCAACTCGGTGCTCGAGGGCGTCGGGGCAGAGCCGATCCAGCTCGGTGAGCTCCATCCGGGCCGTGGTCTCACCGAGTTCCTGGATGCGCTCGAGAACGTCCGCGAGAACCCGAAGGATCCGAAGGCGTGGTCCGGACTGCTCGGCGCGTCCTTCACCCTCGGCTTCGAGACCAACCCGTGGATCCGGGCGGCGGTCGCCGTCAGCGACACGGCGGCCAACGAGTTCCGCACGGTTGGCTTCAACCTGCTCGAGAACGGCGAGATCAAGTTCGACAGCCCGCGCCTCCAGGCGGTCTACGACGCAACCGCCGGCAAGGTGATCCCCGAGGGCGATCTCGCCAAGGTCTTCGACTTCCTCATCTCCGTCCAGGCCAGCCTCCCCATGGTGGTCGATCTGGTGGAGCAGGAGACGGGCATCGAGTTCTCGTCGATGTTCAGCCCGTTCGGCAGCACGGTGCCGAACCTTCCGAGCGGGACCGACATGCTGCGCGTCATGAACGAGTGGGCGCCCGACTCCTTCTTCGTCTGGGTCAAGCAGAACCCGGACGAGGTCGAGGAAGCGGTGCGACGTGCCGAGGAAGAGGGCGTCGATCCCGGCCTCGTCGCCTGGGAGATGTACCAGGACACGATGGGTGGCGGCTGGTTCGGCTCGCTGCGCCGTGCCTGGAACGAGATGACGAACGCCCCCGAGACGTGGGGCGCCCTGCTCGGCGGGTTCGGCGGCCTGATGAAGGCACGGGGCCGGCAGGTCCGCATGCACCCGCGATCCACGCCGCTCGAACGCCGGATCGGTGCGATCTCCGAGCGGACCGGCCAGTCGATCGAGGCACTGGGCACGCTCCTTGAGACGGGCACCGCCCTCGGTCTCGAGCAGGGTGCCGCCGGGATCATGAAGGCGCTCGAGTTCACTGGCCTCACCAAGACGCACCGCTCGGCGATGCGCGAGGCCAAGATGGACGATGTCGCCACGTCGCTCGGGAATATCGTCCAGCGTGACCCGACCTCCATGTGGCCGGAGGCGGAAACACCGGCTGACACCACGACGACGACACCCCCCGGCTCGTCGATCGTCACCCCACCGCCCGGCAGCACGACCCCGCCGACCGACACCACGCCGGGGACCGGACGTGGCACGGGACGGCTCAGGGGTGACGAGGCGGCACCCCTCGAGGTGGATGCTGGACTCAGTGAACCCGTTCCAGTTGAAGCCGAGGGAGCTGTTGAGACCCCCACACGTCCCGATGAAGAGCGAGCAACATCGCCGGAGACGGTATTCGAAGAGGACCTCGATGCCGACGAAACAGCGACGACGACTGGCCGCGATGAGCCCGCGATTCCGCCACGCTGGGAAGCCAAGCCCGGCGGCGAGGACCTGATCGACAAGGTCCGCGAGCAACTCGACGACACCCAGAACACCGAGCTCACCCGCCGCATGGCGCCGGAGTGGGAGGAATCGGTCAAGCGCCACCGCCAGATCAGCGAGTCCGGCGATCCTCTCCCGGACAACGCGATCGAGTCGGCGCGTATCGCTGCCCGCACGAAGGACGCGGCCCGCGAGCTCAAGGACGACATCGACGCCGAGTACACCTCGAACGTCGGCAAGGCCGAGGGCACCCCGTTCCATGCCACCGAGGACATCATCCACAAGCCATGGGACGAGACCGTCGCCCAGCGATCCTACCTGCGTGGCAATCCCCAGACCGAGAAGGGACCGCGTGGGGATGAGCAGTGGCGCAAGAATGCATGGAACCCCGGCACCGGCAAGCTCCCGGATAATGTCGACCGCAACCGCCCGTACATCCGGTCGAACCTCGCCAAGTGGGTCTTCGACCGGACCGATGAGCGATTCGGATCCCAGCAGTGGCATGACAACATCGAGGCCGCCCGCCGCTATGTCGACATGGTGGAGGCCCACCGCCGCCTGTTCCCGGACGAGGCTCAGCGCACCGCCGACGGCAAGCTGACCTCATGGGGTCAGGCGGTCAAGCGTGCCGACGATCTGAAGAAGAAGCTCGAGGAATTCGACGTCGAGTACGTCATGGACGGCGGCATGCCGGGTCGCCACGCGTCACCAGCGCGGGAGGAAGCGCCAGCCACCACCGCCGCCACCGAGACGCCGGCGGAGACTCCGGCTGACACCGAGACGCCGGCGGAGGCCCCGGCTGCCACCGAGCGGGTCGCCGCCGAGGGCACGCCGATGGAGCGGGCGACCTCGATTGCGAAGGCGCGTCGCAGCGGGAAGAGTCCTGCCGACATCGCCCGTGACCTCGGGATCGACGAGGACCGTGTCGCCGATCTCGAGAAGCTCGAGAAGCTCCCGCCTACCCTCCAGCGCGAGCTGCACAACAACTACCGCACGCGGGATGGCGAGACCTCGACCCGACCACGAAGTGATTCCGGCATGACCGAGGACCGGGCCATCACGATCGCCCGCCGCATCGACGATGGCTCCATCTCTCCGGACGCCGCCGAGGCGATGTGGAAGAGCTACCAGAAGGCGGAGATCGGGGCGGCCCGGTCGATCGACTTCGCCGACGCGCTCAACGACATGGTCGACGGGCTCAGGTCGATCAGGGACCGCATGCCCGAGGGCACGCTCATCGACGTCAAGGACCTCGGATCGTCCACCTTCTCCGACCTGCTCGACAAGATCGCCGAGCTGCGCGGGCTCCGTGACGACCTCGAGCGCAAGCAGCGCCGGGCCGGAGATGGAACCACCACCAGTCGCAAGGCACGGCGATCGTCCCAGGCCAGTGTCCGCAAGCTCGAGGAACGCATCGCCGCGCTCGAGTCCGAGATCGAGGGAATCCAGTCGAAGCTGGCCGATACCTTCGAGAAGACGAAGCCGTCGACACGGACGGCGCAGCAGCAACAACCGCAACCGCAGCGTCAACCGCAGCAGCCATCGGTCCGGGATGAATGGGTCTACAACCTGCCCAAGGACGTCGTCGACCTGCTGGAGGAAGGTGTCCGCGACTTCACCTGGATCTTCCGGGACGACCACGACCAGGCGCTGCTGGTCCGCGTGAAGGAGACCCATCCCGGCTCCAAGACCTACGGTATCGAGCCCTACGGGTTCGCCGCCTTCAAGGATCAGCTCACGCTCGGTCCGTGGAAGGATCGACAGGAAGCACTCAAGGTCCAGAAGCGGATCAACAACGAGTTCCGCCGCCGACTGCGCGCCATCCCGCTCGAGGAACGGAAGTACGTCGATCTCGATGGGAACGTCGAGCGAGTTGGTGGGCCGGGCGGATCATACGCCCCGGAGAAACCACTCGAGCAGAAGCTGGCCGAGGGGCCGGAGCTCCCGGACGATGTCGAGGTTCCGTCGACCGATCTCCCGCAGACCCAGTCCCCACCGCGCAAGGTGCCACTCGCACGCGAGCGCGCCCCGCACGTCCCGGCCCGGCTCCCGGCGCCGGAGGTTCGTGTTGGCGATCTCCGCAAGGCCGACGACGGCTGGGTCGTGACGGTCGAGTCCGGTGTCGGCGAGATCCCGGCCTACGAGGTCCGGGCCGCCGTCGACGCCGAGCGTGCACCGAAAACCCGCAACGTGTGGGAGGTCCGAAGCGAGGGTCGGGTGGTCGAGTCGAACCTCAACTATCGCGCCGCCGTCGATCGGGCCAAGGAGCTGATGGGCGAGGACATCATCGACTACGTCCGCAACAGCTCGCTCTTCGAGATCGCCGACGACGGTCCCGTCACCTACGGCGTGATCGTCCCGCCGTTCGTGATCTCCGGGATCAAGAAGACGGTAAACTGGGGCCGCAAGGCGTTGCTGCTCAACCGGATCAAGCGGTCGGCCTCGCCGCTGCGCAAGCTCGAGCGGGCCACCGATCTCTTCGGCGGCACCGAGGAACCGACGCTCTTCGGGCGCACGATCGACGTCAGCGAAGAGAAGCTGCTCACCTCGGTCGAGTTCGACAACGGCCACACCATTCTCGACCGGCTCGAGTACTACAAGCTCGATGCGATGAAGAAGGGGTACATCCCCGAGAAGGCCGAGATGATCTCGATCAACCAGACGCTCAAGGATCTGGAAGCCCGCCTCGAGGATCTCTACCCCGACGGGAAGGTGCCGGCCCCGCTCAAGGCGCTCAACACCTTCCTCGACGGCTACATGCGGTACTTCCGCGAGCGTGCGCTCTTTAGCTGGTTCAAGGCGATCTCCTACCCGATGACCCAGGCGATCGGGAACATCGCCATCCTCACCGTCGCCGGCAAGCCTCACCTGATCCCCGAATACCTGGTCAACTCGTTCCAGGTCCGGGCGCACACAATCAAGCGGATGAAGGGCGAGGTTCAGGAAGGGATCATTACCGAAGAGAAGGTCGGACCGATCTCCCGGTACATGGCGGTCAAGGACCCCGGCATCACCTACGCCGGACGCATCCACGCCATCTTCCAGACCCGGCAGGGCCGCGAGCTGATGGATCTCTACCAGGGGCTGTACCGCAAGGCCGACGACCCGCTGCTCGTCGAGCAGATGCTGGCCGGGCTGGGTGAACGGCTGGCCGGCAAGCACGGGCGGGCGATCGGCGCCAAGATCGGCGCGCTCTCCGGGAACCGCAAGACGCCGCGACGCGGTGCCTACTTCGATGGCGCCATCCGCGACGTCATCTGGGCGCACTACGCCGAGGCCGGGTTCCGCGAGATCCTCCCGGACTACCGGAACAGCACGATCAACAAGCTGACCGACTGGGGCATGGATCAGGAGTCGGCGATCCGGCTGTGGGAAGACTTCGAGCGATCCCTGCCCGATCACCTCGGCGGCATGTTCGGGCCGAACGAGGTGGGTCGGTTCTTCTCCAGGCATCCCGAGATCGGGCGAGGACGGGCCGAGCGGCTCACCCGCGACTGGGTCGAGGCGGTCAACAAGATCGAGAAGGATGCCACGGCCAAGGTCCGGGAGATCACCTTCGCCGGTGACGAGACGCGTGGCGACCTGTTCCTCCGGCGCGTGATGACCTTCCACTGGTTCTTCACCCGGCAAGCCAAGTTCTTCGGGACGCAGTTCGTGCGGCACCCGTGGATGTGGCGCTTCTACCGGGAATACCAGGAGGAAATGCGCGAGTACTACGAGAAGAACAAGGACAAGATCCCGGCGTGGAAGCAGGGGTGGATCTCCCTCCTGATGATGCCCGGCATCGGCCAGAACATCCTCATCAACCCGACCACGATGTGGGCGACCTACCTGATCTTCCGGGACGTCAACTCCGACTTCGTGATCGACAAGGAAACCAAGGCCGGATCGATCATCCGGGATATCGACGACGCGCTCTTCCTCCACCCGATCATCACCATCGGCGCGAACCTGTTCGGCTACATGGGTGAGGACTACGCACCCGACCCGCTGGTGCTCCAGCGCGAGGCCGAGTTCATCACCATGCTCTACAACATCGGGGTCCACAACGGACTCATCAAGAGCGACAACCCGCGCCCGGCTGGGAACTTCATCGAGGACTGGGGCTCGGAGCTGCGTGAGGACTGGTCCGGGATCCTGCCGGGATCGGAGAAGATCGAGGCGACGAGCAGCGCCGCCAAGGCCGATGGCGAGATCCAGCTCATCGCCGCCGACATCTTCGAGTCGCGCTACCCCGAGGTCGACCTCAACGCCGACACGCCGGAGGCCGCCGAGCTTCGGACCAAGTTCTACAACGAGATGAACGACCCGGACTCCGAGCTCTACCGCGAGGCCAAGCGCAAGTGGCTGTGGGGTGAGGCAGCCCAGACCGCTGCCTCGTGGCTCCTTGGCCCGCTCCGCCCGTCGGTCCGGGAGATCTCGGAAACCGACGTCGTGCAGGAAGGCACGGACACCGAGGGTGACATCAGCGTGCCGGTCGTCGGCGATGTGAAGTTCGGCGAGGCCGCACCCGACCTCGGAATCTCGGTCTCGTCCAAGCGCCGGGGCGGTGGGCGCGGGGAGCGCACGTTCGCCAAGCGGGCCCGCTACAACGTCGACCCCAACATGGCGGCACTCAAGGTCCAGCAGGACCAGTACTACCAGATCGGCGACTGGGAAACCCAGGCGATGACCGACATCTACAACGACATCTACTCGGGCACCTGGGACGGGCCGCCGCTCTTCCTCGACGGCAAGTGGTACCAGCCGGACGAGATCAACAGCATGACCGAGGACCAGCGCAAGAAGTTCGGCAAGGCGTACCTGGTCGAGTCCGGCTACTGGGAGAAGTACCAGGAGCTCAAGGACGAGCGCAACGCCTTCCTCGAGTCCGACGAGAACGCCGAGTTCGCCACCTTCCACAACTGGCGCAAGAACGTCTACGAGGAAGGCGTGATGGACTACTGGGAGAAGCTGATCGAGGACAACCCGAACGCGAAGCGGTACTACGACGATCTCGCCGAGCGGTACTCGGGCGACGTCCTCGAGAGCAAGCTCGTCACCACCGAGGCGTACGGTGCCGCCAAGGGGTGGCAGACCAGCCCGTTCGACCCGGTGCCCGACCACGTCGACAAGATCGCCGATCCGTTGGGCATCCTCGACCAGCCGGCCAAGCCCAAGGAACCGGATGACTACGTCAACCCGTACCACCAGGAGCTCCGCGAACAACTGCCCAAGCTGGCCGAGAAGGCACAGAAGGGACAGAACATCGAGATCTCCGGTCCGGTCCGGGACTACCTCGAGTGGGTCTGGGACCAGCCGGAGGGCGCCGACATCTCCGTCGACGCCTTCATCGAGTGGGATACCCAGGACTACGACTCCAAGGCGGTCCAGCACTTCTACGAATCGCTCGATCCGATCACGGACGAGGAAGCCGCCGAGACCCTCATCGCCCTGGTTCAGGCCCGAGGCGGGCGCAAGACCGGGTGGTACAAGTCGCGCGGTCGCAGTGGCGGTGGCGGTGGACGCAGCAGCGGTGGATCCGATGGCGTGGTGAGCGAGAACTGGGAGTGGCTCTTCCCGGAGATCGACCCCGGTGACGAAGAGGTTGCCATGCCGGAGACCGACGAGGACGTCGAGATCGAGGAAGAGACCGAATAGAAAACACGAAACCCCCTCGGGGCATGTTGACCCGTTGGGGGTTTCGCTCGACAGACCAACGACCACCTGATCTCCGGAGTGAATACTCCAGCAGGAAGCTGAAGGTTTCAGTGGCCGCCGGGCCTCGCAGGCAGACCGTCACCCCGTCTGCCAGAGGGGCCGGACTTCGCTCCGGCCACGTTTGGCCAGCTATCCTGGGAAAAGAGGTCCCAGACCTCTTATCGCCGACCTAACAGACACTCACCCAGTCTGCCAGAGGGGGAAGCACGTCACCCAGGCTTGCCTTCGGGACCGGACTTCGCTCCGGCCACGGCGGAGACTATCTCCACATCACCATAGTACACCCAATCAGGCATAGAGTCAACCCCATCTGGGATAATCTAGCCCGTCTTCAGGTCTGTGCTGGTTCCGTCCTCATAGACGATCTTTGGTGTCTCTCTGGTGAATTCAGGTACCGGCTCGTCTATGTCGTAGTACGACCAGACGAAGCTCGTCACTGATCGCAAGGATGCCTCCACGTTGGCGATGGCAACAAGAACTGCGTCATCGACCTGTCCAGCATGGTCTGTACGGAGCTGATACAGATTCGATAGCGCCATTGCCATCTGATTGATATGAGCAATCTCTCGATCAAGTTGCTCATGAATCCCATCTTGACCTGCTTCACGCATGATAGGTCTCAACATCTCATCTCCTTGCAGATTCGAAACACCAGATCCGGATTGCGTTAATTTTACCACACGGGAAGGAAAACACAAATCCCCCGGTGGGGCTGTCAGGACACCGAGGGATCTGTGCGAGCTACAGGAGGACCTCGCGGCGGGGGTGGTGGGAGCGAACACCAGCACACCCCGTCAGGACCATCCACCACCCCTTCCCGCAGCCTCGGAGCTGTGCAGTTCCGAGTGACATTATCTTACCACTCGGGAAACGCTACGTCAAGTCATGTGACATGTCGTCGCACCCTCCTGTGTAGTGTCGCTGATGAGGCCATACGTACACATGGAGGAACCATGGAAGACGACCTGACACAGATGATGGCTGCCCAGCTTCAAGCCATGGGTGAGACCGTCGCCGAGACGCCGGCAGCGCCGGACTCGCCGACCACGCCGCCTGTGCCTGATGAAGTGTCCGCTGCCACGCAGGGTCAGACTGACGAGACACCGACAGAACCCGAGGTTCACGCCGAGACCGAGACCCAGTCTCACGAACCCGAGCCGGAACCCGACCAGGGTCCGCAGTTGCCGCCGGAGATCCAGGCCCAGATTGAAGAGGCCCAGCGCCTCAAGCAGTTCATGGCCTTCCAGCAGCAACAGCAGCAGGTCGCCCAGACCCGCGAGCAGATCCAGGCGCGGCTCCGCAAGACGTTCAGTGAGCTGATCGACGTCGAGGACGAGTCCAAGGGTGTCCAGATGCTGGAGGGGTTGCTGCGCGAGTTCGTGACCCCGATGCAGCAGTACATGGCGCAGCGTGAGCACGAGCTCCGCATGAACTACGAGTACACGCTCGAGCAGTTCGTGAAGGAAGCACAGAACGAGCTCACCCAGTTCGCCAAGCCGGGCATCGCCCGCGAGTACGTCCAGCGGTACGGACTGCCGGAAGCCCTCGTCGAACCCCTGTCCCAAGTCTCCGACGCGGAACAGATCCCTGTACTGGCCGAACAGTTCAAACGGTACTTTGACTCGCTCCAGCCTCAGGCGGTCCAGCACGCCGCTGCCCAGCAAGCCCAGCAGATTCGGCAGAACAACACGTTCGCCATGAATCCGGGGGCCGGCCCGGTGCCCAACAATCTCGACGAGATCAAGGAACTGCGTGCCGACGACCCGATCACGCTCCAGTTGCTCGGGGCAGCCACCGGCATGACCCGACCGCCGCAGTAGGGCTGTTGAGCATGGTGAGACACCATGGCAATTGAGATTTCCCGACTCCCACTCGATACCTATCTGACGTCCGACGGCGGTACGGTGTCC
>DATGPZ010000119.1:0-3371 GCA_035304485.1 Acidimicrobiia bacterium
CTGGGACCGGGACTTCGCCTACCGGCGCACCGACGCCATCTTCATCATCGAGACGAAGGACAAGGAAGAGGTCGCCGGGATGATCTCCTACTCCGACCTCGTCGACCGGATGGAGGCCACCTGGGGCGTGGCGGTCCACAAGCGCTTCTGGGGCACGGGTGTCGGCCACGATGCCGCCGACACGCTCCTGCATTTCCTCTTCCACGAGCTCGGGCTGCGTGTGGTGCGTCTGTGGACCCAATCGGGCAACGAGCGCGCGGTGGCGGCGTTCGAGAAGCTCGGTTTCAAGGTGGCAGTCAGGGCGCCGAACGCCATCTTCAAAGGCGGGCAATACGTCGACAACCTCTGCATGGATCTGCTCCGTGAGGAGTGGTACGCCCTGCACCCGGACCTCGAGGATCATCTCGAGGACCCGTTCCGCTGAGCGTCGACAACACAGCTGGGATCAGGTCCCTAGGTACAACGCCGCCACAGCGGGGTCATCCAAGAGCTGATCAGCCCTTGACTCGATCCTCGTTTGGCCGTCGACCAAGACGCAACCCCTGTCTGAGACTTCCAATGCCTGCCGGGCGTTCTGCTCCACCATCAGGACTCCCAAGCCGGAACGAGCGAGATCGACAATGTATTCAAAGACGAGCTCGACATTTCTCGGATCGAGACCAAGGGTCGGTTCATCGAGGATCAGGAGACGCGGTTTCACCATCAGCATCATCCCGATCTCCAGGAGTTGCTGCTGTCCGCCGGAGAGCTGGCCGGCCTTCGCCTTGGCCCTCTCCTTGAGGAGAGGGAGAAGCGCGAAGACGCGTTCCTTGCGCTCCTCCACCTCGTTGGGCGGAACGGTGAAGGCACCCATGTCCAGGTTCTCGACGACGGTCATCTCTGGGAAGTTGCACCGTCCCTGAAGGACCAGTGCCATTCCCCGGCGCAGCAACTGCTCGGTCTTCATGCCGGCGACCTGCTCGCCGGAGATCTCCACCGTGCCCCCGGTCACGTCCGCCATGCCGTAGATGCCCTTGATAAAGGTGGACTTACCGGCGCCGTTGGGACCAATGATTGTGACGATCTCCCCGTGGTCGACGTTCAGGGACGCCCCCTTGACCACTTCGACCGGCCCGTATCCGGCGAAGAGACCGTTGACTCGAAGCAGCGGTGTCAACTCAGCGACCAAAGTACGCCTCTCTCACATCGGGATCGGAACGGACCTCGTCGGGATGGCCGTCGGCGATGATCGCACCCGACGACATGACGATCAGACGGGACACGAGGCTGATCACGAGCGGGATGTCGTGCTCGACGAGGATGATCGTCTGCCCGCTCGTCGCCAGCCGGCGCAGCTCGGCCACGATCGATTGGGCCAGGACCGGGTTCACACCGGCAGTGGGTTCGTCCATGATCATCAGCTCCGGCTCCCGGATGCGGGCCATGGCGATGCCGAGCAGCTTCCGCTGGCCATAGGAGAGTTCGCCGGCCGGACGCTCGGCCATGTGCGACAGGGCCAGTTCGGAGAGCAGTTGGTGGGCACCCTCGTCAGGGGTCCGACGGCCCAGCACCGGCTTCCCGTGCTGAGTCGCCAGCATCAGATGGTCGAGCACGGAGAGCGTCGGGAAGTCCTCGAGGTTCTGGAAGGAACGGGCGATCCCCTTCCGGGCGACCCGGAACGGCGCCGCCCCGGTGATGTCCTCGCCGTTGAAGCGGATCTGGCCTTCCTCCGGGACCAGGGCACCGGTGATGCAGTGGATCAGGGTCGTCTTGCCGGACCCGTTGGGACCGATGAGACCGACCACTTCCCCATGGCCGATGGACAAGGAGACCGAGTCGACCGCGGCGACGTTGCCGAAGCGTTTGGTGACGCCGGATATCTCGAGCAGGGGCGTGCTCACCGGGACCTCCTCCGTCTCGCGGCCCACCAGCCTCCGATTCCGTTCGGCATGAGGGTGACCACTCCCACGAGGAGGAGGCCGAACAGGAGCTGCTGATACGCCTGCGATGCCCGCAGGTACTCGGGGACCACGGCCAGGGCGACCGCAACGCCGATAACCGCCCAGAACCGGCCGAGCCCGGCGACGTGGACCACGACCAGCGGGATACTGATCCAGTAAAGCCAGAACACGTCGGGGCTGACCACCGTGAGGTAGTGCGCATAGAAGGCGCCGGTCGTCCCAGCGAAGAAGCTGGCGAGTACGTACACGGACAGCTTGTACCGGTAGGTGTCCACGCCCAAGCTCGAGAGCATCCCCTCGTTGTCCTTGATCCCCCGCAACACCCGGCCTACGTCACTGCGGACGATGAACCAGCAAATGGCGGCGATGATCCCCGTGAGGATGACCCCCATATAGAAGTAGCCGACGGAACCGGGGAAAAGTTGCCGGAGAAAGGTCGGGCGCGGGATGCCGTACAGGCCCATGGGGCCACGGGTCACCGGCATCCAATGGTCGGCGACGATCCACATCGTGATCGTGATCCCAAGCGTCACGATGGCGAACGGGAACCCGCGCACTCGGCGGAACGCCAGGGTGCCGACCGGCAGACTGAACAGTGCGGCACCCGCGGCGCCGGCGAGCAGGGTGAGGGGGAACGACACCCCCGCCTTGGTCGAGCCCAGCGCCGCGATATACGCGCCGAGGCCAAACGACGTGGCGTGGGTAAGGGCGAGGTAGCCCGTCATCCCAAAGATGAGGTTGAAGGACACTCCCAGCATCACGAACAGGAGTGCCACAACACCGATGTTCCCGGCGTGCCCGGTGCCGATGATCGCCGGCAGGCCGACCAGGATCACGGCGAGGACCACCCCAAGGATCCGTGCGAGTTTCATCGCCGCAACTCCATCGCCACAGTTCCCTCCCCGAACATTCCTCCCGGACGAAGCAGCAGGAAGACCGCCAACAGCACGAAGGCGAGGGCGTGCTGGAAGTCGTGCGATATGTATCCCGCCACCAGGGCCTCGCTGATGCCGAGGACGTACGCCCCGATGAGTGCGCCACCCACCGATCCGAGGCCGCCGGCGATCACGATCGCCATGCTTTTCAAGGTGAGGAGCACGCCCATCGAAGGCATGGCTCCGAAGATCGGTGCGATCAATGAGGCGGCCCAGCCTGCGAGTAAACCCGCCAGGAGCATGGTGATCACCCGGATCCTGCCGATCGGTATACCGACCATCTGTGCGGCATCGTTGTTCTGAGCCACGGCTCGGATGGCCTTGCCGAACTTCCCAATGGTCAAGAATGCCGCCAGGGCGCCAAGGGCGATCACGGAGCCGACGACTGCCATTGCCCGGGGCCCGGAGATCCGGATCGAACCGATCTGGATGACGTTCGAGATCCAGCTACCACCGACCTGGCGGGGTGTTCCGCTCAGGACGACGATCACCCCGG
>DATGPZ010000120.1:0-11791 GCA_035304485.1 Acidimicrobiia bacterium
CTGGGCTCTTTCACCGTCACGCCGGTGTGGTGGGGCGTCCAGCGAACGACATAGTCGACCGCCCCCTCCACCGGAACCCATTCGAGCGTGACCCGTCCCGGTTCCACCGTGGCGTCGATGTCGGTCGGAGTTGCGGGGGCGGGGACTTCCATCGTGGTGAACTCGGCCGGCTCCGACCAGGTCGATGGCTCGAAGAGCACCTCGATGCGAATCTGGTACGTCTGGCCCGGGAAGAGGCCGGTCAGCTCGATACGGTTCTCGTAGGCGAACATGTAGGTCGTCGACCAACCGCGCTGGAGCTGGACGCGATAGGTGTCTGGTGACCGCCCTGTTGGTGGCTCCCATTGCACCACGGCGCTGGTGGGGCCTACTTCCGTCGCCTGCACATCGTGGACGACGTCGTGTTCGTCGTCGGCCAGCGCCACCGAGCCGAAGGCGACGGCGGCGGAGAATGCCGTAATCACCACCCAGCGAAGCCGTGTGGGAGTCTGTCGGTCGAGCATCCGCTTCTCCTCGGAATCGGGTCTTCCCTTCCCACTACGGAGAGGAAGCGCCTCTGGTTCGCTCACTATCCGACAAAGATCTGGCGAGTCACCTTCGGGGTTAGGTGCAAGCGCAGCCCTACCGTCGGTCACCCGGCGAGAGGTGGAACGGCAATGCCTGAACGCAAGAGCCCCGGAGGGCCCAAGTTGCTGTCGGGAGGCAATCCCCAGATACCGAAGGGCGAGGGGGACGGGCCCGTCCAGGACTACATCGCTGCCATGCCGGGCTGGAAGCGCCAGGTCGGCGAGCGGCTCGATTCGCTCATCGAGAGCGTCGTCCCCGATGTTCGCAAGGCCGTGAAGTGGAACCAGCCGTTCTACGGAAACGAGGGGGACGGGTTCTTCCTCTCGTATCGGTGCTACACGAAGTACGTTCAGATCCAGTTCCTCAAGGGAACTTCGTTGGACCCGATGCCGCCCAAGGCTTCGAAGCACGAAGAGGTCCGTTACCTCGACATCCACGAAGAGGACGATCTGGACGAAGACCGACTCCGGTCCTGGATCGAGCAGGCCGCCGGCCTGCCCGGCGAGATGATGTGAGGGCTCGAGCCCGGCTCCGCCTGTACCGGGCATAGCTCCGACTCCGGTTCGTACGTCCTCATCACCCGGGTGCTAGCGTCGCCTGCAAACGCTTGCTGTCTCACGAGGAGTTCATCTTTCGATGAGCCTGAATTCCATCCTGGTTCAGACGCTGAATGGCCTGAGCTTTGGAGCTCTGCTCTTCCTCCTGGCGAGTGGCTTCACGCTCGTCTTCGGGCTGATGCGGATCGTCAACCTCGCCCACGGGGCCCTGTATCTGGTAGGGGGATACGTGGGGATCGTCACCGCCGTCGGCACCGGGAACTTCCTCCTCGCGCTCGTAGCCGGGGCAGCCGCGGCCGCGGTGCTGGGTCTCCTCACCGAGCGGGTCCTGCTCCGCAAGGTGCGCGGCATGGAGCTGCCCGAGGTGTTGCTCACCGTCGGTATCGCCCTCGTGATCGCAGACGTGGCGTTGGCGATATTCGGAGGCAACCCCCAGTCGCTCAGCCCGCCCCAATGGCTCTCGGGAGCCCTCGACCTCGGTTTCATCGCCTATCCGCGTTACCGCTGGTTCGTCATCGGTCTGGCGGTGCTCGTAGGCATCGGCCTGTATCTCGTCCAGCACAAGACCCGGGTCGGAGCGATCATGCGGGCTGGGGTCGACGACCGGGAGATGACGGGGATGATGGGCATCGACGTCGATCGGGTGTTCGCGGCGATGTTCGTCTTCGGGTCGGCTCTCGCAGGGCTCGCCGGGGTCGCCGCCGCGGGTCAGCTGACCATGCGCCCGGGTGCCGACACCGACATCCTCCTGTTCGCCCTCGTCGTGGTGATCGTCGGAGGATTGGGCAGCGTGTCGGGTGCCGCGGTGGGAAGCGTCCTCATCGGGTTGATCGACTCCTTCTCAAAGGTGTGGATCCCCGAGTTTTCCTACTTCGCCGTGTTCGCCCCGATGGCGCTGGTGCTCGTGATCCGTCCTCGCGGGCTCTTCGGACTGCGACACACTTCCGAAGCTCCACCTCCTCCTGTCACCGAGGGCCGGTCGCTCAGCCGCCGTACGATCGCCGTTCTCGTCGCTCTGGGTCTCGGTGCCATCTTCGCCGCCCCTTATGTGCTGCCCCCGTTCCTGGTGTCGCTGCTCACGCTCGTGTTCATCTCGGGTCTGCTGGCGACGAGCGTCAACCTGCTCGCGGGTGAGGTCGGATTGGTCTCGATCGGGCATGCCGGGATCGCCGCTGCCGCCGGCTACGGGATCGCCTGGGCGACGGTGAATGGGATGGGGGTGGGCGCCAGCCTGGTGGTGGCGTTCGTCCTCGTCCTGGTCGTGTCGGCCATCTTCGGTCTCACCACCATGAAGACGAAGGGAATCGTCTATCTGATGATCGCCCTCGCTCTGGGCATGGTCTGCTACGGGCTGGCGTTTCGGCTCTCCAACATCACCGGAGGTCAGAACGGCCTCACCGGTATCGAGCGGCCCGGGCCTGTCGACCTGTGGTGGCAGTTCTACTTCTTCGCCGGCGCCGTGTTCGTGCTCGCTCTCCTCTTCGTGGCGCTCGTCCGCCGTTCGCCGTTCGGGCTCACCCTGCGAGCGATCCGCGACAGCGAGACCCGGGCCGCATCCCTGGGCTACTCGGTGGCGGGCGCCAAGTTCGTCGCCACGCTGCTGTCGGGGTTGCTGGCAGGAGCGGCCGGGATGCTGGCGGTCTGGAACGCCGAGTTCATCAGCCCCGCCACGGTGTCGTTCGGGCGGTCGGCGATGGCGGTGGTGATGGTGATCCTCGGGGGCACCGGGACTTTGATGGGACCTCTGGTCGGAGCGGGGGTGGTGGTCGGCTTCGAGCACATGCTCAGCTCGTACCTCGATCGCTGGCCGACCCTCTTGGGTCTGGTGTTCATCCTCGTGGTCATGTTCATGCCGAACGGCATCATCGGTCAGTTGAAGCGGCGGATTCGGCCCGTCGGCGACCAGGCCCATCAACCCGTGGAGTCGTTCGAGCCGGTTCCCTGAGAATCGATTGCAAAAGGGTCGGGCCGTTTTCTCGGTGCTGGATTACAAGCGTTTGCAAAATGGACTAGGCTCGCCCCGTCAGAGACGCCGACCAGGAGACGACATGTCCCTACGACCTCGCAACGGTCTTCGATATCTCACCCTGATGACGGTGATCGCCCTCGTGCTCGCCGCCTGTGCTCCAGGCGGAAACGAGGCCGAGGCCCCGGCCACCACCGCCGCCTCGGCGACGACGGAGGCGACGCCCGACACCACCGCCGCCGAGACCCCGGACACCACAGCCGCCGAATCTCCCGACACGTCCGGTGGAGCGGAAGGAACCGTCAAGGTCGGTTTCATCTCGCCCACGACCGGATTCGTCGCAGCCCTAGGCACCGACATGCAGCGGGGCTGGAACATGTACTGGGAACAGAACGGGAACACCGTCGATGGCGTGACCGTCGAGACGGTGTTCGAGGACGATGCCGGGGATCCCGATGTGGCTCTGACCAAGGCTCGTCGTCTGGTCGAAGAGGAACAGGTCGACATCGTCGCCGGCCCCATCCTCGCCAACACGGCATACGCCGTGGCCGAGTACGTGGCCGGCCAGGGCATCCCGACGTTCCACATCACCGCGGCCGACGACATCACCCAGCGGGAGCACGATCCCCACGTCCTGCGGGTGGGCTACTCCAGTAGCCAGACCAATTTCCCCGCCGGCCAGTGGGCCTTCGAACAGGGTTACCAGACTGCCGTGACGATCTGTCCCGACTACGCCTTCGGCTGGGAGAGCTGTGGGGGGTTCGTGTCCGCCTTCACGGAAGCGGGCGGTGAGGTGGTCGAGCAGATCTGGCATCCGCTCGGCAACCAGGACTTCAGCACCTACGTCACCCAGATCCAGGGGGCGGCCCCCGACGTCGTGTTCGTGGGCTCTGCCGGGGGCGCCGACGCCATCCAGCTGTGGAACGCCTGGTCCGACTTCGGCATGGCCGGCACCATCCCCATGGTCGGCAACTGCTGTTTCGCCGATCAGGTCTTCCTGCGCGAGGTCGGTCCCGACGCCATCGGCGCGGTGCAGTCCTTCACCTACTGGGTGGAAGGCCGCGAGGACGACGAAGTCCAGGCCTTCGTGACCGCCTACGAGGAAGCCCACGGTGAGATCCCCTCGTTGTACGCCGCCGGGTCCTACATGATGGCCCAGGTGGTCGCCGAGGCACTGCGCACGACCGGAGGCGAAGTCAATGGAGCCGAGTTCGTCGAGGCCTCACGCGGGGTGTCCCTCGAGAACAGCCTCTACGGGCCCTTGCAGTTCGACGACTACAACAACGTCGTCGGGCCGGTGTACCAGACAGAGATCGTCGACCGGGGCGACGGAACCCTCTGGGCCGTAGTCAACGAGACGTTCGACGACGTGAGCCAGTTCTGGAACAAGTCGCCCGAGGAGTACATGGCGAACCCGGTCTTCACCCGGGACTACCAGGGCAATTGACCGACGACCGTCTACCCGCGACCCCTCCGTCCGCTTCGGCGGGCGGAGGGGCTCCTCCGCTGGTGATCGAGGATCTCGTTCACCGCTTCGGCGGTGTGACCGCCGTGGATGGAGTCAGCCTGGAAGTGGCACCTGAGGAGCGGGTGGCGGTGATCGGCCCCAACGGAGCCGGCAAGACGACGCTGTTCCGTCTCATCGCCGGCGAATTCCGTCCCTCCGAAGGGAGGATCTCTCTCTTCGGTCAGGATGTGACGCGCCTGCCGGTTCAGAAACGGGCGCGGATGGGTCTCTCCCGGACGTTCCAGGTCTCCAACCTCTTTCTGAGCTTGACCGCGCTCGAGAACGTGCGGGTAGCGCTCCAGGCGGCTCGCCCGGACCGATGGACGTTCTGGCGTCGTATTCGCCCTGGTGACGAGTTGGAGGAGCGGGCACGGGAGATCCTCTCTCGGGTGGGCATGGTCGAGCGGGCCGACGTCCCGACTTCCGACCTGTCCCATGGCGAGCAGCGCCAGCTCGAGATCGCGGTGGCGCTCGCCACCGAACCGAAGTTCCTGCTGCTGGACGAGCCGGCGGCCGGATTGTCGGCGGCCGAGCGAACGCTGTTGCGTGAAGCGCTCCAGAATCTCCCCAGGCAACTGCCGTTTCTGTTGATCGAGCACGACATGTCATTCGCCATGAACTTGTCCGATCGGGTGCTGTGCCTGGACAACGGCAAGCCGATCGCGCTCGGTCAGCCCCAGGAGGTGCGGTCCGATCCCCATGTCAAGGCCGTATACCTCGGGAGGGCGGGCTGATGCTGGAGATCGAGGGTCTTCACTCCGGCTACGGAAAAGGCACCGTCCTCCACGGAGTCGACCTGCGCGTGGAGGAGAGGCAGGCGGTGGCGCTGCTGGGACGCAACGGTATGGGAAAGACCACTCTGATCCGCTCTATCTGCGGTCTGGAGCCGCCGACCGTGACGGGGGGAGAGGTTTCTCTCGCCGGCCAGTCGATCCTCGGCCTCTCGAACTACGAGGTCGCCCGCCGCGGTCTCGCTCTGGTGCCCCAAGGGCGACGCGTTTTCGGGACGTTGACCGTGGAGGAGAACCTCCAGATCGGATACCAGGCCCGGGACGGAGGCTGGGACCTGAGCCGGGTATACGAACTGTTCCCTCGCTTGGATGAGAGGCGCAACCAGCCGAGCGGTGTGCTGTCGGGTGGCGAACAGCAGATGCTGGCCATCGGGCGGGCGTTGATGACCAATCCGCTGGTAGTGCTCATGGACGAGCCCTCCGAAGGGCTGGCGCCTGCGATCCGGGACGTGGTTCGGGACACGCTGATCAAGCTCAAGGAAGACGGCCAGACGATCCTGGTCGCCGAACAGAACGTCGACCTGGCACTGGACGTCGCCGATCGCCTGGCGGTGATCGGCGAGAGTGGCCGGATCGAGTGGGAGGGAGATCCCGGGCAGCTCCGCACCGACCCAGCACTGATGAACGACCTCGTCGGCCTGTAGGCCGCCGAACCGATTGGAGGAACAAGACAATGCCGGAACGGCCACAACGCGGGAACTACCTGATCGACGGAGGCATCGTTGTCACCGTCGATCCTGAACTCGGGATCCTCGATCCGGGTCAGGTTCTGGTCCAAGACGGTGAGATCGTCGCCGTGGGCCGTGATCTGGAGGCCGACGGCGCGGAGGTCATCGATGCCCGCCGGATGATCGTGATGCCCGGGCTGATCGAGTCGCACTGGCACATGTGGTCTTCGCTGGGCCGCAACTTCATCTCCGAGGGCTACGAGTACTTCCCGGCCAAGTGGGACACGTCGGCCCACTACGAACCCGAGGACTTCTACCGCAGCGTGCTGCTGGGGGCGGTGGAGGCGCTCAACGCCGGCATCACCACCATCCACAACTGGTCGCACAACACCCGCACACCCGACCACGCCGACGCCGAGCTGCGCGCTCATAGGGAGTCGATGGTCCGCGCCCGCTACTCGTATGGGCACCGGGACATGTTGCCCGTCGACGAGGATCTGGACTTCACGGACATCGACCGGGTCGCCTCCGAGTGGTTCGCCAGCCCTGACCCGCTCGAGGGTCTGGTCCACCTCGGGATCAACCTCCGCGGTCCGGACCTGGGTGACGAGGACGTGTTCCACCGGGAGATGGCCCAAGCCCGCGAGCGGGGTATCCCGGTTTCGATCCACACCATGCAGGGCGGCTCGACGAAGGTCGACGCCGTGGAACTGGAGAATCACGGCTACCTCGATGGCCCGAGTTTCCTGATCTGTCACTTCCTCGCCGCCCGAGACGCCGACATGGAGGCGATGGCGCGCAACGGCACACCGCTCAGCTACACGGTCCACTCCGAGCTCCGCCTGGGAGAGGCGGGCGACCCGCGAGCGGCGCTGCTGCGGTTCCGCGACGCCGGGGTGACGGTATCGCTGTCGATCGACGCCACCTCGATCGCCCCCGTCAATTTGTTCGAGGCGATGAACGTGGCGTGGAACATGGGTATCCCGTGGGAGGGGACGCCGACGGCCGACATGGAGCCGATCACATTCCGGCAGTGCATCGAGATGGCGACGATCAACGGGGCGAAGGCTCTCGGCATCGACGACCAGGTGGGATCCCTGACGCCAGGCAAACGCGCCGATCTGATCATGATCAGGGCCACCGACCTCAACGTCGCCCCGGTGGCCGACGTCGAGTCGACCGTCGTGCGGTCGGTCACTCCCGCCAACGTCGACTCGGTGATGATCGACGGCCGCTTCCTCAAGCGCGGCGGGGACCTCATTGCCCACGACGCCTCCCGGATCGTGGCCGACGCCGAGGAGTCGGCGCTGGCGGTGCGGCGCCGAGCCGGGGGTCGGCTGGCGCCCGACTGAGCACGCGAGCGACTGCGGTCGAATATCTTTGCTCGAGAGGGGGGACGGTCATTCCGGTGCCGTCCCGGCCGGAGGCATGCTGGTGGACGGAAACAGGAGGAGGAGTCCCCATGTCGACGTATCGCTCATCGATCACATCGGTGTCGTGGATCCCGTCGGAGGCGATACCGATGGCCCTCATGAAGGTACCGATTCTGCTGGGGATCGCCCATTACGACCCGGTGCCTCCCGATCGCCTGGATGACTTGGAGGCCCTCCATGCCGAGGGACGGTTTCGATTCGCCAATCGCCTCAGCGCCTGGATCGAGACCGACGGTGACTCCATCGTCGACGCCGGCTACGACGGGACCGGCTTGATCTCCAAGACGGTGGCAGACCTGAAGGTGACGTCGTTCGCGTTCGACCCGGTTCCGTTCCCGCTCATCCAGAGGGACCCGGAGTACGGTGACGGGTGGGTCCGATTCGTACAGACGAGCGGAGGACGTACCGGTTCACCGATGCCCCGCAAGATCAGTCGGCCCCCGTTCGTGCAGGTGGTGGCGCCGGTGGTGTGGACGACCCTCTCCCTCACCCTGCACGTCGACGGTCGCTCGGAGTACGAGATCGTGGGGGCGAGCCCGTTCCCGCGTCATTGGTTCTACGACGACGACGGCACCCTCGTGAAGAAGTCGGGAGTAGCCGACTACAAGACCTGGGCGGACGCCATGGAGGAGAGCAACTCGCCGTGGGGAAGCAAGGAGCACGAGATGCTCGTCGCGGAGGCGGAGAGCGAACTCGAGCGGAAGATGGCCGCCACGATCATGCAGCAGGGGTCGCGCCCCGAATTTCGGCGGCTCGCCACCGGCCAGACCCTGACCGAGGAAGGGGCGGAAGGCGGCGAGCTCTTTCTCCTCCTCGACGGCATGTTGGCGGTGGAGGTGGATGGTGAACCCATCGCCGAGGTCGGTCCCGGCGCCATCCTCGGCGAGAGGGCGATCGTCGAGGGTGGCAGTCGGACTGCGACGCTCCGAGCTCTGACACCCGTTCGGGTGGCGGTCGCCCAGGCAGATCAGCTAGACCCCGAGGAACTCGCCGAGCTGGCGCGAAATCGGCGGCGTGAGGACGAGCCGAGACCGGCCGAAGCCTGATCGGACGTCAGTGCCCCGGGGAAACCAACCCGCGCTCATAGGCCACTATCACAGCCTGGGCGCGGTCACGCAGATGCAGCTTGGCGAAGATCCGATTGATGTGCGACTTCACGGTGGCTTCGCTGATGAAGAGTGTTTCGGAGATCTCGCGATTCGATTTCCCATGAGCTAGTTCGGCCAGCACCTCCACCTCTCGTTCGGTGAGCTCCGGGAAGGCCCCATCCGGTGAGTGGGAGGGCCGGTTGACGAAGTCCTCGATCAGGCGGCGGGTGATCTCCGGTGCGAGCAGGGCCTGATCCTCGTGGACCAGCCGCACCGCTCGGGTCAATTCGGAGGGCGGAGCCGATTTGAGGAGGAAGCCGCTGGCACCTGCCTTGAGGGCGGCGTAGACGTACTCGTCGGCGTCGAAGGTGGTCAGGATCAGCACCTTGCATCTGGTGGTCCCGTCGGCCAGGACGCGCCGGGTCGCCTCGATTCCGTCGAGTTGGGGCATGCGGATGTCCATGAGGACGACGTCGGGCGAGAGCTCGCGGACGAGGTCGACCGCTCGATGGCCGTCTTCGGCCTCTCCGATCACGGTCATGTCGGGATGTTCCTGGAGGATCATCGAGAGCCCGGCCCGCACCAGGGCCTGGTCGTCACAGATCAGTACTCGAATCATGCTCACCGGGCGGAGGGTCGAGGGGAAGGCTGGCGTGGACCCGGAACCCGCCTTCGGTCGTGGGTCGGGCTTCGAGGGTTCCTCCGAACAATTCGACCCGTTCCCGCATGCCGCGCAGTCCGCTCTCCTGACCTGGCTGTCGATTCGATCGCGCGGTCGTGTTGGTGACCTCGACGTCGAGTAGGCGGTAGCCGTATCGCAGGCGCACCGAGACGGATGCGTCAGGGGCGTGCTTCATCACGTTGGTCAAAGCCTCCTGGACGACCCGGTACGCGGACAGGGCGATGCCCGCCCCGACCGGCTGGGGTGTTCCCTCCACCGACATCTCGACTTCGAGGCCGGTGGCCTTCACCTGGTCGACGAGCAGCGCTATGTCCCCGATGCCGGGCTGAGGGCGCAGACCCTCGTCGGATTCGGACCCCCGGAGGACGCCGAGGAGCACCTTCATGTCGGTCAAGGCCTGGCGCCCGGTCTCCTGGATGGTTCGGAGTGGGCCGATCGCACGGGAGGGATCCGACTTGATCACCTCCTCGGCGGCACCGGCCTGCAGCACCATCAGACTGAGACCGTGGGCGACGATGTCGTGGAGCTCACGGGCGATCCGGCGGCGTTCGGCCTCGATCGCCCGGCGAGCACGTTCTTCCCCGGCGGCGGCGAGTGCTTCTGCCCGGCTCTCGTGGGTGCGGGCTTCGACAGTCCTCGATCGGACGAGGCGGCCGACGCCCCACGCTCCGACAACGACCAGGCCGGCAAAGCCGAAGTCGGCGATCTCCCAACCCGGATTGGCGGGAACGGTGGCCATCGCCAGGGCCAAGATCACCGCCAGTCCCCAGATCGCGTGCCGCATCTCGCAATGACAGCCGACGGAATAGGACGCCACCAACACCGCTACAAGCGAAGCGAGCTGGGCGTTGTGAGGGACACCGAGGAGTGTCTGCGCCGAGAACGACGCCGTCACGGTCAGTGCCACCGCCAAGGGGAAGAGGCGCCGCCACAGGAGTGGCAGGGTCATGAAGACGGCACCCGGAATGCCGACATGGCGAGGAATCTCGGGCAGTCCCGACAGCTCGGCGATGGCGAAAGCGAAGAGCCCTAGCGACAAGAGAACGTCGCCCGGGCTCCGAAAGGCGCTCTTCACCACATGTCCCTGCGCGGCGACGGTCGGCACGGTTCGAACGATACGGCTCGGTCGCCCAAGCCCACAACCACCTCCGGGTGGTGCGGCCTCCACCCTGGGTTGGACGAGAGCTCGCCTGAGGACCCATCCACGAGATGACCTGGATCGGCCGCCACGCCGATGCTCGCTCGGCCTTCCATCCATACGTTGCCGGCTAGACGCCCGGAATCGCCGGGCCGTGACGAAAGGAAGGACCCATGAGCACCGTCCAAGCTCCTACTCGCCCGACACGGACCAGCCGGATACGTCGAATGGCGACGGTCATCGCCACCGCCGGCTTCGGCTTGGTGTTGTTCCTATCGGATCTGCTCGACCCGGTGGGGGAGGGGAGTCCCGAGAACCTCCTGTCGGCAGCCACTTCGAACCCGGGAGGGATGACGACCTCCTCTCTCCTTCTCCTCGTCTCCTCGATTCTGCTGATACCGGCGGTGGTCCTCATCGTGCGGCTCACCCCAGGTCGTGGAGCGGGGTTCGCCAATGCCGGAGCCGTGTTGCTGGTCATGGGGGCGATCGGCCATGCGATGGCAGCCACCTTCTTCCTGGTCGTTTCCGCCCTCCCGGGCGCGGGTTTCGACCAGTCGGAGCTGATGAGTCTCCTCCAGCACCTCGACTCCTCCCCGAGCCTTGGCATCTCGTTCCTCTTCATCGTGAGCTTCGGCTTCGGGATCCTCTTTGCCTTCATCGGGCTGAAGCGGGCCAAGGTGGTTCCCCTCTGGGTTCTCGGGGCGGTGATCGCCGCCTTTCTGATGGAGGTGGCAGCCCCCGGCGGCCAGGCGATCACCCTGGTGAAGCAGGCTCTGGGTGCCCTCGCTTTCGGCTATCTCGCCGTGGTCGCATCACGTGAGACACCTGCGGAAGAGGCTGCTTGAGATCTGAGCGGCACGATCGAACAGGGCGCGGGACCCAGCGTGGGTCTCGCGCCCGCTTCCGTGCTTTCGAGGCCTGGCTCGATGGATCTCAGCGAGTCAGCTCGAATTGAAACGTCGCTGGGTCGGTTCATCGAGAAAGTGAACCCGGCCGTCCTCAGGCAGTGGATGCGGGCCGGTTGGCGGCGTCGAGAAGGATCAGCTTTCTAGCGCTCTAAAATTGACAGAACCTACTTTTACAGTAGCATCCGTCGATCAGACAGAGGAGGGCCGATGGCAGGTGACAGTCAGCTTCGGGGACCGGACCTCGAGACCGAGGGCTTACCCCGCGAAGAACTGAGCCTCGACCGGCCGCAGGCCGGACATGTGGGCGGGAAACCTGTCGTAGTCATCCGCACCTCGAACGCCATCCATGCGCTCGGTGGCAGCTGCACCCACTACGGCGGACCTCTCGCCGACGGTCTGTGCGCTGACGGTCAGATCCGTTGCCCGTGGCACCACGCGGCCTTCGACCTGGAAACGGGAGAGGCCGTCGGTGCGCCGGCCCTGAAC
>DATGPZ010000121.1:0-5364 GCA_035304485.1 Acidimicrobiia bacterium
AGATTCACGGCCCGTCAGTTGGGCCTGCTCACTAACGTGGATCTGTACGGATGAACTCGACAGGGGACGGCGGATGGGGCTGGGTAATGCCCGAGGACGCGATGGTGGCGCTCTCAACGACGTTGGCGCGAGCGTCGTCGAGCTCGCGTTCCTCATGCCCCTCCTGATCCTTCTCCTCTGCGGAATCATCGAGGTCGGGTGGCTCTTCACCCAGAACCTCGATGTCCGACACGGGGCCGCCGAAGCTGCACGGCTGGCCGCCGTCGAGAGCGACACGATCGATTCTGACGCGGTCTGCGAACGTCTCGATGTGGCGGCGCCCGGAGCAGTCGTGACCTTCGAGCGGGACGGCGACGACGTCGGTGACGAGGTTCGGGCCACGGTCGACGCCCCGGCGAGGACGATGACGGGGCTCCTCGATTGGGCGTTCCCGTCGTCTATGAGGCTGCAGCACACGGCCAGAGTGCGCCTAGAACAACAGGATCCGGCATGGGATCCACAGTCGGTGACGTGCTGAGGATCGAACTGCAGTCGGATCGAGGTGCCACCGCGATCATCGTGGCGAGCGCGATGTTGGTTCTCTTGGGCTTCGCCGCCTTCGCGGTGGACATCAGTGCCGCCCGCAACGAACAGCGGTTGGATCAGGCGGCCGCCGATGCTGCCGCTCTGGCCGGCGCCGTCGAGTTCCTGCGTGGCGGCGGACCGGATAGGGTCGCACTGGCCATCGGCGACTACGCCGAGAGGAACCTGGGCCGTTCCATCGAGGCGAGCGACTGGAGTGCTTGCACGGACACCGAAAGCCTTGCCGAGACAACCCAGGAATTGGGAATCTCACCCAGTAGTTCTTGCATCAGCTTTGGCCCGAACGACGATGGGGATCCTTACGCCACGATCCGAGTGCGCCTCCCCAATCAGGGAACCGCCACCACCTTCGGGCGCGTCTTGGGAGTCCAAGAAGTCGAGACCTTTGCGGCCGCCGAAGTGACCATCACCCGGACGATCGATGTCAATCTGTTCCCGGCTGGCGTCGCCTCCACCGCCGATGTGGGCGACCTGTATTGCTTGGGGACGGGAACGTCCGTTGCCGAGAGCTGCAACGGCGTCCCGCTCGAGATGACGGCGTTCGATCCGTGCGATTCGATGTCGGTTGGCCTCCGGGACGGCGTCGACGCGCTGACAGGAACGTATTCCGGAGACAAAAGGGCCCTTTGCGGCACTCAGCCTTACCCCAACGAGGTCGCCGACACGGCAACCGTGGATTCAGGCGACCTCATGAGTGGCCTCGTCAGTGGTCGACTAGACGTGTCGTCGAGCGGCGCCCAGATCGACGGTGACCACATCGAGAACCGCCCGTTGTGGGAATACATCGACACGTCCGTTGCGCTCGGCTCGTGTCTGGATGCTGCTGCCGGACCCTCGACCGCCGACGACAGGGACGACGACATGGACTTCGATAACGCCCGAGGCGACCTCGCCACCTGCCTGAACAGCAACCCGCCCGCCAATCTGTTCGTGCCGAGTATCTACAACAGCCCGCGATTCGTCCTTCTCCCTATGCTCGCCTCCGGGAATCTGATCGTGGGCTATCTGCCGGCATACATCGACTCCATCTGGACCGACCACGGCACGTGCACCGGCGGCTTCGAGGAGAGCACGGGCAACTGGTGCCGTCACGATCCGGGACGCGTCGGATCGAGCGACCAGCCGGCGAAGTCAGTGAGCCTCAGGTTGCTCTCGTGTGATGTGCTGCCGGACCAAGGGATGGACGGCGCAGAGAAGTGCAAGAAGATCCCCGGGCCCTCGCCCGGCAGCGAGGTAGCAGTCTTCTTCGAGTTCGCGCCCAGCGGCTGAAATCTCCGCCGTTTGGGACCAAAGACCTCTCCAGATCCCGCCTCGGGCGCCGATGATCTGTGGGTAAGGCATTCGATCGGTAGAGCGACCCAACCTCCATCGCCTACCGACAACGGGGAAAGGGCACTTTGTTTCCGCTCGCGTCAACCAATCACTCCCAGCGCGGGGCCACCGTGGTCGAGTATGCCCTGGTGGCGCCGCTCCTCTTCCTCCTCATCTTCGGGGTGATCGAGTTCGGCCGCGGAGTCGCCACGTACTCGGCGGCATCCACCGCCGCCCGCGAGGCCGCCCGCTATGCGACGGCTGTCGGCGAGAGCCCCTACACCCCCGGCGTGCCTCGCTACGCCGACTGCGCCGGCATCCGCCGCGCTGCCGAAGCCAAGGCTGTGATGCTCGACTGGGACCGCACCGATATCACCATCAGCTACGACACAGGGCCGGGCACGCCCGTCAAGTCGACGTGCGGAGGCACACCGTCTCCCACGGAAGGCACCGTTCTGAGCGGCGACCGGGTCCTCGTGGAGGTGAGCACCGAGTTCACCTCGCCCATCCCTCTCATCTCCAACATCGTCGGTGCGTTCGACATCACATCCGAGCAGGCCCGGACCGTCTTCAAGGGAGAGATCAGTGGCTGACAGGCGGTCCGAACGAGGAGCGGCGGCCGTCGAGATGGCCTTCGTGGCGATGTTCCTGATCCTCCTCGTGACAGGCGTGGCCGACCTGGGCCGGGCGATCTTCACCTACATCGGCGTCCAGGACGCCGCCGAAGAGGGGACGATGTACGCCTCCTACCACCCCGACGAGATCGACAACGTACGCCAGCGCGCCGTCGAATCGATCGACTACCCGGAACTCGACCCGGGAGATGTGGCCGTCAGCTGCTCCCCCGACGGCAAGAGGGTCACCGTGACGGTCACGCATCGAGTCGACCTGATGACGCCGGTGATCAGCCAGATCCTCGGCGAACAGATCGAGCTCACCCGCTCCTTCACCGGGGACGTGTTCGGCGGGACGTGCGGCGCGTGAGAACCGAAGAGTTGCGATGAAGCGAAACGGACGACACAGAGAAGACACGGGAGCCGCCCTCATCACAGTCGCCATCACCCTCCTCCTCCTCATGGGCGTGGCGGCGGTGGCGATCGACGGCGGCCTGGCATACAACCAGCGCCGTCACACCCAGGGCGCCGCCGACAACGCGGCGCTGGCGGCGGCATGGGCAGCGTGCCACGGCGAAGACCCGGTGGCGGCCGGGCGGGCGGTGGCTCAAGAGAACGGCTTCGACTCCGTCGACGTGGAAGTCACGTCCGAGGACGGCAAACAGCACGTCGTGATCACCTCGACCGACGCCACCACCTTCGGGAAGACCGTCGGCGTCGACGAGATGACCGTCATCAGCGAGGCCGTAGCCGAATGCGAGAAGGTCGCCGGAACCTCGCCCTACGTCCTGTTTGCCGGCGGCCCGCCGGCCTGTGGAGAGAACACGCTGATGCTCCCGGCGGCGTCGAAGACGATCAACGGCGGGGTGCACACGAATGGCGGGATGAACATCTCCGGTCCGCTCGGCACGATGTTCTTCAACGGCCACACGACGTACGTCACCGAGATGCCGAACTGGATGGAGAACCAGTACGGGAGCCGGTTCTTCGCCGGCCACAGCCAGACCACGACCCAGCCCTACCCGGTCCCCGCCGATTGGGTGATCGAGAACTACGCCCCAGGCGGCTCCAAGGCGACCGCCGCCCAGGCCGAGGGCATGTACACCCACTGGCCCAGCGGCATGAACACTAACTCGGCTGCCATCCCGGAAGGCCTGAACTACGTCCAGGGCAACGTGAACATCTATCCCGCCGGGGGCCCTCACGGCTCGGGCAACTCCCTCCACAACACCACCATCGTGGCGACGGGCACCATGACCATCTCGGCGGCCTTCAACGAGGCGTCGCCGTACGAGGACGACGGCCTCCTTCTCTTCGGCAACTCCGGCGGGACTGCCTCCTGCTGGAACAACGGCCTGCAGATGAGCGCCGACCTCAACAGCTTCGAAGGGACGATCTACTTCCCGAACGGGAAGATCGGGATCAACAACGACAGGATGATCGGCAACGGGGCCATCATCGGCTACACGATCAACCTGGCGTCGAGCCACTTCGAGATCAACCCCTACGAGGGCGGATCGGGCGCTCCGTCCTACCGGGTCGAGCTGGTCGAGTAGCTCAGTATCCCGACAGCGGGCTCGGAGCCGGCTCGGTGTGACGGAAGTCGATGCCGATCGCCCCCTCGGCCGCCAGCTCTTCGATCACTTCGGAGTGGACGTCCAGTTGGGCCGACGAGGCCACCTTCAGGAGCTGGTAGCGGTGGCGCTCGCCGTCGATCTTCAGGTCCAGGGTGGCGAGAAGCGACGAGTAGGAGACGTCGAGCTGCGCCCCGGCAGAGGCGGCGATCCGACGCAACGCGCTGGCGGCGGCGTTGGGGGTTCCATACGGACCGAACACCTCCGGTTCGGCCGATTCGGGCTGATAGAGGACCACGTACACAGAGTCTTCCCCCGATGGACAGGTGTCTCAGTCAAATTGCCCGACGTGGCGTGAGTCAATCGGCCCATTCGGCGGATTCGCTGTAACGAGAATCCCTGCTCAGAGACCCAATCCGCAAATGAAAGGGTCCGGATCTGGAAGGCGGTCGGTCGCGTCTGAACGCGGCGCGACCCTGGTGGAGTTCGCGGTCGTAGCGCCGCTCCTCTTCCTGCTGCTCTTCGGCGTGATCGAGTTCGCTCGCGTGGTGAGTGCCTACACGACGGTATGGACGGGCGCCCGCGAAGGTGCCCGCTACGCAACCACGACTGAGGAATCCGAGGTCACATCTGGCGTCCCGCGATTCCGTGATTGCGCCGGGATCCTCCAAGCGGTCCAAGCGAAGGCCGTCACCACGTCGATCGACGTCTCCGACGTCACGATCCAGTGGATCGACCCGACCGGGACCCCGATTGCCGACTGCGAGGCTGGTGGCTTGCCGGACCCAAAGGACAAAACGAGTGGGGTCTGGGCGGTGGACATCCCCCGTGGCACCACCGTGACCGTGCACGTCCAGGCGGAGTTCGATGCCGTCGTGCCGTTGCTCGAGTCTTTCCTCGACGGCCTGGACCTCGATTCTCGACAGACCCGATCGATCTATGAAGGAATCATCGGTGGCACCTGATCGGAAGCCAGAACGCGGCGCGGCCGTCGTGGAGACGGCGTTCATCACGATCTTCCTGCTGATTCTCGTGACCGGGATCATCGACGTGGGACGAGCGATCTTCACGAACATCTCGATCCAAGAGGCCGCCCAGGAGGCGGCGGTCTACGCCGCCTTCGACGAAAGCGTCACCGTTGCGGATATCGCCCAGCGAGCCGTCGACTCGACTAGCAGCCCGGCACTGAACGTGGGCGACGTCCAGGTCTCCTGCGTTCCCGTCCCCAAGTCGGTGAAGAACGGCTCCCGAGTTTCGGTAACCGTGTCATACAGCCTCGACCC
>DATGPZ010000122.1:0-2077 GCA_035304485.1 Acidimicrobiia bacterium
GGCAGCGACCTCGGCGGTTCGCACGGTCGTGCACCAGTACGTCCATGTCCTGTTCTTCTCTCGGGATGGCCACGACTGGACCGTCCAGGACATCTCGCCACTGGTCAACGCCGACGCCGACGTGCGACTGGTCGTCGGTGACGACCGGATCCTCCTCCTCGCAGAGGAACCCAACGTGACGTCCGTGCGTGTGGGCATTCCCCCGGAGACAGACTGATGCCAATGCCGGACGACAAGGTCTCGCCCGACCGCCCCGTCCAGGAGACACCCCACAAGCGCGGGAACCGGCTGGCCATAGGGCTCCTCACTCTCGCCGTGGGAGCCGTAGCCATCGTCGCCCTCACCCAGCCCGATCCGTCCCCTACGGCCGACAGCGCCACCACGACGACGCTCGTCCCGCCGACGGTGCCCACCACCACCATTGCCTTCATCGCGCAGGGAGAGCCCCTTCGGTTCCAGACGGTGGACCTGGAAGGCATCCCGTTGGCAGTCGGGGAGACCACGAACGGAGAGATGGTCGTCATCCGCGGGCTGGTGGGTAGTCGAGGCATCGAAGAGGTAGAAGTCCTGGCCTCGCGAGATGGCGAATCCTTCGAGCCCGTCGCCCAACCGACCCCACGCGGCAGCCGCGTCACCGGGGCGCGAGTCGGGGCCACGGGCATGTATGTGTATGGCCAGGACCCGACGGGAGCGCCCACCGTCTGGAAGTCCGAGGACGGCCGGTCGTGGTCGACGTCGGTCGTGGATCCCGAAGGCCGCTGGCAGATCCACTCGGTGGGAGCCACCGAGACTCTCCTGTTGGCGTTCGGCTACTCCAACGCGATGACTCGGATGGAGGATGCGGTGGCAGACCGATTCGACGGGCTGGAGGTCGCGCCCGGGCCGTACTCGACCTCAGGTGAGCCCACAGGGATCATTGTCTGGGCCCCATTGGGCATCGCAGTAGGCAGCTTCACTCTCGAAGAGCTCGGCCTACCTGCCGACCTGTTCGATTCGGATGGAACGACGGAGGCACGCGCTTTCACCGATGGAGTCGGGTGGTTTCACGCCACTATCCCGCACCCGGCAACGGGCGCGATGTTCGCCGGCGACAACGGCGAGTTGTGGGCCGCTGCACATGAGGACCTCACCACGAGGATCTACGCCACCACCAACGGTGTCGATTGGATCGAGCGCGCCGACCTCGGGAGATCGGGCGCGTACATGCGCCCCTGGAGAGATGGCTACGTGGCGGTTTCCCAGAGTCTCGAGCTCAGCATGTCCACCGACGGACGCAGGTGGGAGCGCACCAGTCTGCGGGATCACTTCACCAACCCACGAGAGTGGTACAGCACCATCGCCGCCGATGAGGGTGGTCTGGCGATCCTGTCCAACCACTACACCCGCGGCATCGACCCGGGCCCGGACTCCGGGCCCCCTTTCGTCGACTTCGAGCGCGAGGGATTGCTGGTGCGAGTGTGGCCTGAGCTGGTCGAGATCTTCGGCGACGATCGGTCGAATCCCCTGGTCCGACTGGGGAGATGGACCGATGGGGCCTCGCCGAGCGTGTCTTACGACCCCGGTTCGCAAGTGCTCACGATCCACCATGGGCCCGACCACGAACAACTGCTGACCTTCACCGTGGACGAATTGGCCGATTTGGAGCGAGAGGCAGATCTTCAGACGGCGTTCCCATCCGAGGAGCAGGTCCTCCTCACATCGTCCGACGGCTGTGCCTGGACGGTCCAGGAGTTGCAGCTGCCCAGTAGGTCATACACCTTCCTGATCGAGATCGTCGGTGACCGGGTGGTACTGGGTGTGGGCGGGTTCTACCGGACGGGTGGCAGAGGCCAGTTGTGGTGGGCCCAACTCCCGGACGGGCCGCGGGTGTGCCCGGCGGAATGAACCCGCCCGGTCGCATGTTCCCCGAATAGATGCCCGCCGACGACCACGAGCTCCGCTTCGGCGTGTTCATCACGCCCTACAACGACCCGCCCCGGTTCGCCGTGGATCGGGCCATCCACGCCGAACGGGTGGGTCTCGACCTGGTCACGTTCCAGGACCACCCGTACCAGCCTCGTTTCCACGACACCCTGAC
>DATGPZ010000123.1:0-7003 GCA_035304485.1 Acidimicrobiia bacterium
AGGGGGTCGTCCCCCTATGCACATAAATACAGTGGAGCTGAGGGGATTTGAACCCCTGACCCCCTGCTTGCAAAGCAGGTGCTCTGCCAACTGAGCTACAGCCCCGGAGAATTCGCCTCAGGCGAGAGAACGAAGTCAGGATTCTAGCCGCCGGGGGCAGAGTCCCCGTATGGAGGCGAGGGCCTTACGCTTCGCCCGGTTCGGTCGTGCCCTCGTAGAGACCGACCTGGTTGCCTTCCGTGTCGGTGAACACCGCGAACCAACTCGTCTCGCTGATCGGGCTCTTCTCCATGGCCACGGATCCGCCTGCTTCGTTCACCTTGGCGAGCACTTCGTCGATCGAGTCGACCTCGATGTAGCTGCGGATCGTCTGGAGATCACCTCCACGCTGGGTGAAACCTCCGCCGCTGATCTGGTTGGGGGCCTGCCACATCGGATATCCCTCGTAGCCTGGAATCTCCGCGATCTGCCACCCGATCACGTCGCTGTAGAACTTCGTGGCCCGTTCCATGTCGTCGACGGGGATGTCGACGTGAGTGATGTCGCCGTGCGCCAACTCCTGCTCCTCTCCGCGTACGCATTCGATCCTACGACGGCCCGGAGCACTACACCTGTTCGAGAGCGGCAGCTCACAGAGGGCACGAAGTCCCCTCGGTTCGCGGAAGAGTCGAGGGGTGCGGTGCCGTGAAGCGACCGCACCCCTCTGGAAAGGTCAGCTTCCCCGGATGTGCGGGAAGAACGTGCCGGCGAAGGCGCAGTCGACATCTCCGTACTCGACGAAGATCGTGTGGTCGTAACCATCGTCGGCGATGTAGACACCAGGCTCTGGCGCCACGAGCTGCACATACCAGTAGTCGTACTCAGGGTCGTCGGGTGCGGTGTACTCGTCCTCCACGAATACGACGGAACCTGCTGCGTAGAACGAGCTCCACGCGTAGAAGTCGACCGACGACGTGACCTCGACCACCCCCAACGTGTCGCCGAGGTCGTCCTCACACCTGCCCGTGAAGGTGAACGGCCCGATCTCGGCGAGGACAGCAGGAGCGTCGCCCTTGTCCATCTCGACCAGGTAGTTGTAGATATCCCCGTCGGGACCTGACTTGGCCACTTCGCCCTCGTCGAATCCGGCCAGAGTCTCGGCCACGGCCGCGCGGTCGGCGGTGGCGGCGTGCACCGGCCCTGACTGCCCCGTGGAAGCAGCGTCGATGATCTCCTTCGCCGTCATGCCGTTGAGCCATCCCGCATCGACCACCTGGTTGCCGGCGAGACGATGCATGAAAGCGGCCATCTGCTCGCGAGTGACATTGTCGTTCGGGCAGAACTCGGTGTTCTCGGGTGGATTGCAGCCTCGAGTCACGTCTGCTTCGGCGAGCCAGGCGATGTCCTTGTGGAATGTATTGGAATCGGGAACGTCGTTGAACCTATGCGAAGCCAACACCGCAGTCGGAACGACGGCGAAAACGACGGCGATGGCCAGTACCACCGCCGCTCGACGAGGCGCTACGCGCACATGTCCTCCTTCAATTCGTGGATATGCGGGCGGGACCATAGAACACAACGAGGCCACTCCACGAACCGGACGCTTTAATTCAATCGAAAGTCGCGCTTGCCTTTCCTTTAGTCATAAACACTTGATCATCGACAGGCCTTCAAATCATATACAAACGATAGGTTTGCCTTCTCATAACGTAACCGGGTCATGGGCACAGGCGGAACGACGATTCACACTCGGTCGTCCCGGATCGAGCGTCGGCGAGGACAGCCGGTTCCGACGTGCTCCGGTCATGTTCGAAACTGCTGCGTCGAGCTTCCGGTCACGGTTTCCGAGGATCGCTTACGTGCGGGGCGCTGGCCCTGAATCGACCAGTAGGGCGGAATCTTCGGTTTACGCCGTTCAGCGGTGTGGAACTGTGCTGGCGCAGCGGTCCGACGAAAGGAGTGCGCCATGCCTGTGAAGAAGGAAGACCTGCCTGCCACCATCAAGAGGTCGTCGAAGGAAGCTCGAGAGACCTACAGCAAGGCCCTCGACTCTGCCCACGAGCAATACGACTCCGAAGAGCGGGCCCATCGCACCGCCATCGCCGCCTTGAAGCACAAGTTCGAGAAGGTGGGCGATCGCTGGGTGAAGAAGGAGAAGAAGGGCCCCTCGGACGAGCGAGCAGCCACCGGCAAGGGAGAAACCGCCGGCGGCGTCGACGTCAACGGCAACACCAAGAAAGAACTCTACGAGCGAGCCAAGAAGCTCGACATATCGGGCCGGTCCTCGATGAACAAGAAAGAGCTCGCCCAAGCAATAGCCCGCAAGCAGGGCTGAGCTGTCAGCCCCGACGGAGCCGTTTCCAGCGCTCTTTCCCCGTCGCCGGCGACTCGCTGGTGGCGGGGAACGACTCATGCCAACCCGACAGATCGGTGATCATCCGAGGGAGCTGCCGCCAGTCGTCGGGCTCCACGTCCCGCAGGATGGCGGGGACCGCCCTTGCCCAACCGAGCGCATACAGGGCACCGACCATGATCGCTCCGGTGATGGCCACGATCCCCAGAGCGGCCAAGAGCACCACAGGGCGGGGCAGGTGGAGTTCGAACAGCTCGGCAGATGTCGGATTGACGACAGCGAGCACCAACAGCGCCACCATCGCCGCGATCATCCCCCGTTTCCACGGCACCAACGGCCGGCTGACGATCCCGAGGGCGAAGAGACCGATGGCCGTGAGGATGAGGGTGGCGGTCGTGCGGGCCTCGACCAGGGTCACGTCCTCGGCGATAGCGAGCTGATAGCCGGCGAAGGTCGCCAATGTCGCGGTGAGACCCGTGGGCACGGCGAACTTGAGCATTCGGGTCACGAACCCGGTTCGAGCCCGGAGGTGGGAAGGCGCCAGTGCCAGGAAGAACGAGGGGATGCCGATCGTGAGGCTTCCCACCAGCGTCAAGTGCCGGGGAAGGAACGGGAACGGCAGGGTGGTGGCGATGATGGCGATGGCGAGGCCGATGGCATACACCGTGCCGGTCAGGAACAGGTTCCCTACTCGTTCGATGTTGGACGTGACCCGCCTGCCCTCCCCCACGATCTGTGGGACGGTCGAGAACCGCCCGTCGATCAGGATCAGTTGGGCGACGGCCCGTGACGCCGGAGCACCGTTGCCGATGGCGATTCCGATGTCGCTGTCTTTCAAGGCCAGCACGTCGTTGACACCGTCGCCGGTCATCGCCACCACCCTGCCCTGGGATTGGAGGGCGCCGACCATCGCCTTCTTCTGGTGCGGACTGACCCTCCCGAAGACCGTTCCCCTCTGCATCGTCGCCGCAAGTCGCACCGGATCGGAAGGGAGATCACGAGCGTCGACGACCGCGTCGTCGCTTACATCGAGCCCGACCTGGCGGGCGATGGCGGCGACCGTCTGGGGGTTGTCTCCCGAGATCACCTTCACCGCCACCCCCTGCTCGGCCAGATATCGCAGGGTGGCTGCGGCGTCGGATCGCACCTGGTCGCCCAAGGCCAGGACCGCCACGGGGACGAGATCGTCGGGAAGGGCTTCTCCGGCGAGTGGCTTCTCGCCGGCCGCCAGGAGGAGGACACGCTGCCCGCCGACAGTGGCGGCATCGGCGACCGATCTGACTTCGGGGTCATCCGGGGCGATCACATCGGGGGCGCCCAGCACCCAGGTCCCGTGGCCCAGAAACGTCGCCCCGCTCCACTTACGGGCGCTCGAAAACGGGACCGACTGCAGCACCCTCCATCCGGGGTCACGGGGAAACGCCTCGCCGATGGCGGCCAACGTAGCGTTCGGATTGGGGTCGGCAGCCGCCAGTGCCGCCAACGCCGGCTCGGCCTCGAGGTCGCCGAGCAGGGTGACTTCGTGGACCCGCATCCTTCCCTCGGTGAGGGTTCCGGTCTTGTCGAAGCACACCGTGTCGACTCGGGCCAGGCCCTCGATGGCGGGTAGCTCCTGGACCAAGACGTTGCGCCGGCCCAGGCGAATGACCCCCACGGCCAGGGCCATCGACGTGAGGAGCACCAGACCCTGAGGGATCATCGCCACCGCGCCGGCCACCGCTCCCCGGAGAGCAGTCAGGAACTCGTCGCCGCCCCGGACCTGGCTCCACACGAGTAGAGCGATCATGGGGCCCGCCACCCAGCTCACCGCCCCGATGATCCAGTTGATTCCGTCCCGGAGCTCGGAGCGGACGAGCGCGAATTCCTTGGCTTCCCGAGCCAGGCGAGCGGCGTAGGCGTGCTCGCCGACTCGGGTGGCTCGGTACCGGCCTCGGCCGGCCGCCACGAAGCTTCCCGAGAGGCATTCGTCGCCGGGGCCTTTGGGAACGGGATCGGATTCACCAGTCAGCAACGACTCGTCGATCTCGAGCCCGTCCGAGACGAGCACCTCCCCGTCTACCACCAACTGGTCTCCCGGCTGTAGCTCCACGACGTCGCCGCCCACGACCCGGTCGACCGCGATCTCGACCGGCCGGGACTCACGTATCACCCGTACCCGGGGCGCCGCCACCACCTGAAGCCGTTCCAGCGTGCGTTTCGCCCGCAGCTCCTGGAACACGCCGATGGCGGCGTTGGTGACTAGAACGATCCCGAACAAGGCATCTCGAGGCTCCCGCAGGACGATCAGGACGATCAGCACCATCACGAAGAGGAGGACGTTGAAGCGAGTGAAGACGTTGGCCTTCACGATCTCGGCGGTGGAGCGGCTGGGAGACTCGGGCGCGACGTTGACGGCACCGGCTTCGGTCCGCCTCCGAACCTCGTCCAGAGTCAGGCCCCGGCGGGCGAGATCTGAGCGTTCCTGCGTCTTGCCGACCGACACTCTCGGAGCCTAATGAGCGGCCCCGACATCCAGGTCAGGGAGTGAGGAGTTCGTGCAGTCGACGACGGAGGGTGGGAGCATCCACGAAGACACTCGCTCTCATACCCACTTCCTCCGCCGCCCTCACGTTCTCGATCCGGTCGTCTACATAGAAGGCGCGCTCGGGGTCGAGGGCGAAGCGATCGAGGAGGATTCGGTAGATGGCTGGATCCGGCTTGATGACCCCCTCCTCGCCGGACACTACGGCGCCATCGAACTCACCGAGGAACTGCCATCGAGCGACTGCCACCTCCCATTTGTCGGATGAAAAGTTCGTCAGCGCATAGGTCGGTATCTGGCGGGCTCGTAAATCCTCGAGGATTTCGACCGACCCTGGGATCGGTCCGGCGACCATCTCTTCCCAGCGCAGGTGGTACGCCTCGATCAGGTCGGCGTGGTGCGGGTGCTCCGCGATGAGCTCTGCCACCGCATCCTTCCACGGTCGGCCGGCGTCTTGGGCGGCGTTCCACTCCGGGCTGCACACCTCCGTGAGGAACCGGCGACGCTCCCGGGGGTCGTCGATGAGGTTCCGATAGAGGTATTCGGGATCCCAGTCGATCAGGACCCCGCCGATGTCGAAGACGACCGCCTCGATGTCGCTCACGAGGCTGGGAGGTTACGTGTGCGCGAGGTCTCTCCGTGAGGGCACCGTCGAGAATGGGGCTAGAATGAATCGGCCCGGAGGGGTTCTCCTCCCGGGATCCAACAGAGGGCCCATAGCTCAGTCCGGTTAGAGCGCATCCCTGATAAGGATGAGGTCCGTGGTTCAAGTCCACGTGGGCCCACAATTCACTTCTGGGAATCAGTGGGGCGGGATTTTCCCGCCCCACTGATTCGCGTTTCAAGGTGCGGTGAGGGTCCAGGAACCGCCGTCGTCGGCTTCGATGTCGAGGATCACCGTCCCGGTCGGGATCAGCACACTGCCCGAGGCGTCCGGCGAGTCGATCAAAAACGGCAATGGCGTCGGGTACGACCCGTCGTCGGCCAGCGCCTCTACGTGGAGTATCGGCCCGTTCTTGAGCGTCCAACTCAGGTTGCCCGGTCCACCTGTGTAGATAAGGACGTCTTCTCCCTGACCGGAGACGGTGGTGCCCGTTTCGAGGACGCGGGCGGCCGACATCGGCCGGATCGTCAAGGTCCACTCTCCATTGGGCGGCGCACTCACGTCGATAGCCCGCAACGGATAGAACCCGTTGACTTCGTGCCAACGGGTGTTGAGGCTGCGATGGCCCTGATAGGTATCAGGCACTGCCGCGTCAACCAGGAGAGGTATCTGGAGACCCCGGCTGTCGACCGCCCAGACAACGAAGTTGGCCTCATTCGGCCCGTTCCATTCGAATTCGGCGTCGAGCAACGCCACACCATCGTTGGGCACGTGACGTTCATGCGGCACTGCCGGTGCCGGTACGCACGATCGGGGTGAACTCCTCGAACTCGGGCGTCGAGTCTTCCAACGCCCGGCGCAGAAACGCCGCCATCTGCGCTCTAGTGACGGGATCGTCAGGGCAGAACCGCGTGTTCTGAGGCGGGTTGCAGCCGCGCGTGATCCCGGCCTCGGCGAGGCGACGGGCCCGAGGCGAACGTTCCCGCCGCTCGATCCTGGAGGCGGCGGCAGTCCTCGCCAGCGTCGAAGGCCTCGAAGGCCTTTCTCACAACCGCCTCGCCTCCCACCTGGGGTATCAGCAAAGGCGGTCTCTACGCCCATTTCGACTCGAAGGAACAGCTCCAGGTAGAAACGGTCCGGGCCGCGGCCGAGATGTACGGGCGCGACGTCATGGCCAAGGCCGTGGAAGCGCCTCCGGGCATCGGCCGGGTCCTGGCCTTCGCCGACACCTTTCTCGAGTATGTGAAGGACGGGCCTTTTCCGGGCGGGTGCTTTTTCGTCGCTTCGTTCCTGGACCCGGCCAATCTGCGCGGGCCGGTGCGCCAAGCCCTGGCGGAGGTGCAGCGCGGGCTGCTGGATTTCTTCTCCGAAAACATCCGCATCGCCCAGGACGCCGGTGACCTCCCGACAGATCTCGATCCGGAGGAGACGGCCTTCGAGATCGATGCGATCCTGGTCGGCGCCGACGTCAACTACGTGCTGTTCGACGATCCGAAGCGTCTCGAGAACGCCAGGCTCGCCGTGCGTCGTCTCCTCGGCGCCGACC
>DATGPZ010000124.1:0-12979 GCA_035304485.1 Acidimicrobiia bacterium
GTTCGAGTCACGGGGCCCCGGCGAGGCCGTGGCGGTTGGTACAGCCCGCCATCCGGGATGGTGAAGCGTCGGACGGGCTTTGACCGAGGGACTGACTTCCGTCTTCCGACTTCCGACTTCCGACTCAGTACGAGACGCGAATGCGTTCGTCATGGCAGTCCGGGTTCGGGACGGTGAAGCGTGGGACGAGCTTTGACCGGGGGACTGACTTCCGTCTTCCGACTTCCGACTTCCGACTCAGTACGAGACGCGGACGCTCGCCTCACACCTCCATCAACACCCGGAGCTTCTCCAGACAGGAGGACAGGATCCGCGATACGTGCATCTGCGAGATCTCGAGTTCGTCGGCTATCTGACGCTGGGTGAGGTTTTCATAGAACCGGAGATGGAGGATTCGCCGTTCTCTTTCCGGGCGGGACTCGATCAGCGGCTTGAGCGTGTCGAGGTTCTCGACCAGTTCCATCCGATCGTCGATGTCGCCGAGGGTGTCGAGTCGGGTTCCTCCATCGACTCCCATCTGGGCTTCGAGGGCATCGGGGCGGTAAGCACTACCCAGCGACGCGGCCTCGGTGACATCGTCTTCGGTGAGGCCGGTTTCGATGGCCACTTCTTCGACCGTGGGGGAGCGGCCGAGACGCTGGGTCAGTTCCTCGTCGGCCCGACGACACATGACCGTGATGTCTTTGAGGCGCCGGGGTACGGCGGCGGCCCAGCCGGCATCCCGGAAGTACCGCTTGATCTCGCCGGTGATGGTCGGAATCGCGAAGCTGATGAAGCGACTGCCGTATTCGGGGTCGTACCGATCGATGGCGTTGACCAGACCCAGGAAGGCGACCTGTCTGAGGTCCTCGGATTCGATCCCGCGATGGGCATAGCGGTTGGCCAAATGGAGGGCGAGCGGCCGGTACAGGTCGAAGAGCTCGCTCCGAGCCCGATCTTCCGGCATACGACGAAATAGGTCGTGGGCTTGTTCGTCGTTCATGGTCGCTCCCTCGAGAAGGTGGGTGAGCCCGCCAACTACCCGAAACGGGCCGGCGCCAACCGAGAGCGCGAAAAGAAAGTCTCTTCGAGCCGGTCGTTCAGTGCTCGTCGCTCGGGACACCTCGGACCAGCGGGAACCGTGGTGGCTCGTGGATTCGGCAGTTCTCGGAGAGGTTGTATCGGCTCAGGACCGTTGTGCAGGTGGGATGGGCACAGACCCGGCGGTGGTCGGTGGTCTTGGGTGCTCGGCCGGTGGGTGGTGCCGAGGTGGTGGTCAAGCGGAATGGGTCGCTTCCCGTGGAGCTCCTGGTCATGGCCGTCGGGTACCCCGGAACCCTGGGAGAAAACGTCGAGGGCGGGTCGTTTGTTTGGAGGCGCGGGTGGAGGGGTATGCAAGGCGGTCGACGGGGGAGGGGGAACCGGGGGGCGGGACGGGGTGCCCCATGCCACCGGGTCACCTCGTCTCGCCCGCACAACAACGAAGACGACGGAGGAGTTCTTCTCCAGGGTCGGGTTTGGATATCGCTCTGGAGGGGTACACAACCTCCGTCATCGATCCGAAGGAGGATCACAATGGTCATACGGAAGTCGATTGCGATACTCACGGTTATCACCGCTTTGTTCACCGTGGCTTGCGAGACAGACGAGGACCCCGGCACTGACGTCGGCGGTGACCTGGGGGCTACGACTCTTCCAGGCGGGGATCTCGGAACCGACACGACCCAGCCCATGACGGAAACCACCGTCGGCGGCTGATACTGACACCAACTACGAAGAAGGCCCGCTCCGGCGGGCCTTTTTTTTTGCTTTTTATCAGCAAAACGTCGTGCGAGACACGACGTTTGTGACGGGAGAACCTCCCTCGGCCGCTCAGCGGGGTTGGGAGGGCGGTTCCGGGTCCTGCGATTCGGCTCCGGGACCCGCCGGGCGAGAACCCGGTGGGTAGCTCTCGCCGGTCGGTCCGGCGCCCTCCGGCCCGGCGACGTCTTCGCCGGCGACTTCCGCGAGGCTGTCGTCCGGATGCGGCTGACGGTTCAGGACCCAGAAGGTCAACCCCAGCAACACGACAGCACCGATTGCGATCACGATCTCCATTCGCCGGCGTTACCCGACGCAGCTGAGCCGAAACCGGCCTATGACTCCAAGAGCTTGCGGGTGGCGGACTCGGAGCGGCTGGTCCAGCGGCCCTTGCGGGATCGCTTCCAGATCGACGTCAGGGTTCCGTCCTCCAGGGCAGCCTCGACGATCGGGTGCACATACGAGGTCCGGCACACGTCGCGGGTGTTGCCCAGGCGGTCGGCGGCGATGTCGATGGCGGACAGGAACTGCTTGTCGGGGGAGAGGTCGCTCGGAGATGCCTGGGCGAGTTCTCCCACCACGATCGCCGTGGCTCCCCAAGTGCGGAAGTCCTTGGCCGTGAAGTCCTCACCGGCCCGTTCCGCCAGATACTGGTTCACGTCTTCCGGTGAGACGGCGGTCACACCGCCATCCGTGAGATAGCCGAGAACCGTCTCGCCTCCGAGATCGATGCTCTGTCCCACCAGTCTCGCCAGCTTGCCGTCGGAGAGGACGACCTCCTGGTCGATCCCTCCCTTGCCGGTGAAAGAGAACACCACCCGGCCGGCGCCCACTCGTACGTGGTCGGGCGTGAGGGTGGTCAAGCCGTACGAATCGTTCGCCTCCGCGTACTGTCGGCTCCCGACGCGGATCAAGGTCCGATCCAGGATCGCCACCGACAAGGCGATTACCTTGTCCTTTGCCAGACCAGTGCCGCCCAGGTCCTCTTCGACCCGCTGTCGCAGAACGGGCAGGCGTTCGGCGAACTCTCCCATTCGATCGAACTTGGCGGCGTCGCGGGCTTCTTCCCAATCCGGGTGGTAGATGTACTGCTTGCGGTCCGCATCGTCCTTGCCGGTGGCCAGCAGGTGGCCACGCCGGTCCGTGGAGATCCAGACGTCGGTCCAGGCGGGGGGAATGACCAGCGACTCGATCCAGCGGCGGTCGTCGTCGCTGACCGTCTGGCCATCCTGGTCGACGTAGCTGAAGCCCTTGCCGCGCCGGATCCTCCGATGGCCGGGTGTCTCGTCGTTGACCCAGCGCAGGCCGGCGCGGGCGGCGAGATCGAAAGACGCCTGTCGATCCGCCACTTCAACGATCCCGTTCCGAGGGCTCCGCCCCGACGATCCGCTTCGGCATGAGGCAAGGCGGCTACCCCATCGAGGCGCATGTAAACCGGGAGGCGGGGGTCAATCCGAGTGGAGCTCCGCCCCACAATGAGGGCAACGATCGTCGCGAACTTCGTCGTCGTCGACGAAGCGTCCACACTCGAGACAAGTACGGTCGAGCCAGCAGGCGTTGTCGCCCATCACCAACATCCTATGCGGCCGTTCTACTCTGATCCATATGGATGAAGAACGCATCGCCCTGTTCCTCGACTACGAGAACCTCGCCATCGGGGCCCGGGACTCTCTGGGGGGCATGCGGTTCGATTTCGGTCCGATCGCCGACGCCCTGGCAGAGCGGGGCCGTGTCGTCGTCAGGAGGGCGTATGCCGACTGGTCCATGTTCGACGACGATCGGCGGATGCTCACCCGTCACCACGTGGAACTCATCGAGATACCCCAGCGGATGGGCGCCACCCGCAAGAACGCCGCCGACATCAAGATGGCCGTCGACGCCGTCGAGCAGGCGTTCGAACGCGCCTATGTGACCACGTTCGTCATCTGTACGGGCGACTCGGACTTCACGCCCCTCGTCTACAAGCTGCGGGAGTTGAACAAGCGGGTGATCGGGGTCGGGGTACGGGGATCCACATCCAACCTCTTGCCGCCTGCCTGCGACGAGTTCCTGTTCTACGAGAACTTGGAGGGAGTGGAACCACGCGCCGCCACCCCCACGACGCCGACCGAGCCGGAGCAAGAGGAGGCGCCGGAGTCCGAAGACCTGGTCTCGCTCATCACCCGGACGTTGGCGGGTCTCCAGAGGACCTCGGGCGATACGGTGCTCGGTTCGTCACTCAAGCGCGCTCTGCTGCGGAAAGACTCCACCTTCTCTGAAGCGGATTACGGATACCGTGGATTCCGGGAGTTGCTGGCCGATCTCGAGACCCAGGGGGTACTCGAGCTCAGCGAAGGTCCGGCACGGGGAGATCCGGTGGTGCAGATCGCTTCCGGTGGCAAAGAGGAGAAGGAGGCGTTCGATCTGTTGGCCTCCGTGGTGGGGGATCTCGAGAAGCGGTCGGGCACGCCCGTCCTCTCCGGCCTCAAGAACGAGATGCGCAAGCGCCAGCCCGACTTCAGCGAGAAGAAATTCGGGTACAGCGGGTTCCTGCAGTTCTGTCGGGCCGCCGCTCGGCGCGGCCTGATCAGTGTGGACTTCGACCCGGAGGCCGGCGACTACCGCCTCTCCACCCCCTGATGCTCTTCCTGGACGCCGAGCACACACGCCGTTGCCTCCCGATGCGGGTGGCCGTGGAGTCCCAGGTCGAAGCCTTCGGCGAGGACATCGAGATCCCCTTGCGCCAGCAATTGGGATCCTCCCTGTTCATGCCGGGGCGGGTGGGTCGCCACACCGGGATGAAGGTCGTCTCCACGGAGCCCGGAAACCCCGTGGGTGTCGTGATGGTGTTCGAGCCCGACGGGACGCCTGCTGGCGTGGTCGACGGCCCCACACTCACCGCCATACGCACCGGTGCGGGAGCAGGACTGGCGACCCGGCTCTTGGCTCCTCCCGAGGCCCGGACTCTCGCCATGCTCGGGGCGGGAGCGATGGCCTTCGACCAGATCGAAGCGGTGCGGGCCGTCCGGCCGATCGAAGAGGTGCTCGTCTGGTCCCGCAGCCTCGATCGAGCGCATGAGTTGGCGGACTGCGTCGGTGGTGAGGCCGTGGCCGATCCGGACGAGGCGGTGCGGGCCGCTCAGATAGTCTCGTGCGCCACACCTTCCGAAAAACCTCTCTTTCGTCCCGAGTCGGTGGGTGAGGACGTGCACATCAACGCCATCGGCGCCTTTCGGCCGGGGATGGTCGAGGTTCCACCCGAGATCGTCGCCACAGCCTTCGTCGTCGTCGACGACCGGCGAGCTGCCGAGTCGGAGGCCGGGGACCTGATCGCAGCCGAACGCCGACCCGACGCCACCGTTGCGGATCTCCTGGCTGGGCGGGTCGCCAGCCCGGGTGGGAGAACCCTCTTCAAGTCCGTGGGGATCGCCAGCCAAGACGTGGCCGCCGCCCGAGCTGCTCTCGAGGAAGCACGTCGCTCAGGGATCGGGACCCAGCTCTGAGGTTCAACGCGGCACCGCAGCGAAGGCCAGCCCCACCCAGAGCGGCCAGGAGCCGGTAGCGAAGGCTGCCCCACCGACCAGCGTTCCGAGCGTCACCGCCCCGAGGGCGAGGAGCCGAGCTGAACGGATCCTCGTCGGCACGAACTCTCGGCCATCGTCGTCGAGGGTTCGCGGCGTCGAAGGAGACCGGAGGAGAACGACCCATGCGACGACTCCTGCCGAGAGGGTGAGGAGATAGGGCCGCATCCAGTTCAAGTAGACGGCACCGGAAATGACCGCAGTGACCGTGACGGAGACGCCGATCGCGGCCGCCAGCCACACGTACCGGTCGGGCGCGGGGCGCGGAAGCCCGGTGTCGAGTGCCACCGCGGCAGCCACCGCCAGTCCGGCCGTCCAAGCCAGGGGAGTGCGGGCGAACACTCCGGCGAAGACTCCGATCGCGACTATGTCGGTGATCAACGGAACCCGCCCTGTGCTCCGGGTCAGGACGCGGCTGGCGAGCGCCAGTCCGGCCAAAGCAGCCAGCTCGGTGTCGCCGGTGTACACGACTGCCAGCCCGGCGACGGCGGCACCTGCCAGAGCCGCCTTCTGACCGTCGGGGCCCAGTTCTCGGATCAGCATCCACACCAGGGCGATCGTGGCGGCGGTTCGAAACATCGCTTCCGCCGGAGACGCGCTCCCGGGTCGCGCCCAGCCCGCCACCGCCCCCAATCCGACCAACGAGGCCAGCCATCGGTGGGTGGGTTCTCCGAGTGTGAGGGTGCGCCCGAGATGGGTGATCCGTTGCACGCCGCGACGGTAGCGGTCGGATCTATGGACCCTGGCGATGGAGAGTGGCCCGCAGATGGAGGGTGAGGGGGTAGTCACCAGTGGCGACCTCGAGGTCGTAGGTGATCGTGTCGCTGCCGACCTCGATCACCCGCCGTACCTCCTCGACGGGGATGGCCGAAGGCGTGCGGCCGATGGCCACCTGTCGGAGATCGATTCGGTTGCCGACGATCGTCCCGCGGTGGGCCTCGACGATGCCGGTCGGCTGGGCGATGACCAATTCGACGGCCGAGGCTTCGAAGCGAAAGAAGCCCGACTCCGAATGGAGAGGCTCACCCTCGGAGGAAAGGGTGCGTTGGGAATACGACAGCACCGGCTTTTTCGGCAGGCGGGTGAGGGTGATCGTCTCCTGGTACGAGAAATCCTCGATCGATGGATACGAGCCCGTCCCACTCCCGATCCAGGTTCCCTCCAGCGAATCGATCAGAGCCTGCATCGCCGCCACCTTAGAACCGGTGTGGACGCCTGGTCCTTTACCCTGGTCGCCCGTGGTTTCGATTTCGCGAGTCTGGCGTCGCATCCCGTCCGCCTTCGAGGCGGCCGATCGCGCGGGTGGCCGATTCCTCTTGCTGTCAGCCGCGACAGGGGTTCTGGTCGGTGTCGGCGCATGGGCGCTCGTCGAGGTGATTTCGCTCGTGGAGTTGGGCGCGTCCTTGCTGACGAGCTGGACCGGGCTGTGGATGTTGCTGGTGACGGTGCCTCTCGGTTTCCTGATCGCCTGGGCGATCGGCACCCATGTCGCTCCCGAGGTGAAAGGCGACGGGGTTCCGGAAGCCGCTGCGGCCTTGGTGGTCAGAGGCGGCCTGATACGGGGGAGGGTGGCGCCGCTGAAGGTGCTCGCCACCGGGTTGACCCTGGGATCGGGTGGCTCGGGAGGACGTGAGGGACCGATCGTGTTGATCGGAGCCTCTCTGGGTTCCAAGGTCGCCCAGATGGCGAGGCTGGGCGAGGACCAGGTCCGCTCGCTGGTGGCGGCGGGGGCGGGAGCCGGCATCGGAGCTGCCTTCAACGCACCCATCGCCGGGATGCTGTTCGCGCTCGAGGTCATCCTTTCGAGTTTCGCCGTGCGCCACATGTCCTCGATCGTCGTCGCCTCGGTCGCCGCCGCCATCACCAGCCGTTCGCTGGTGGGTGACGATCTCACCGTTCATCCCAGCGCCTACCGCCTCGGCGACTATCGGGAACTCGTCCTCTATGCAGCCCTCGCTCTGGTCATCGTGGCGGCGGCAGTCCTGTTCCTGCGACTGCTCGACAAGCTGGAGGGCTGGGCTAGAACGTCGGGTCAGAGCCGTTCCTGGGGGAGACCGGTCGGGTTCGGGATCCTCGCCGCTCTGGTCGTTCTCGCCGAGCCGATGCTCCTCGGCACCGACGATGCCCGGCTGGCTGGGACGGGTCAGGCCGTGGTCGACCATCTCCTCGTGAATGCCAGCGGGGTCATGGCCACCCCAAACGACTTGTCCGAGGTGTGGTGGGTTCTGGGCCTGCTCGGCGTCGGGAAGATCCTCGCCACGTCGATCACCCTCACCTCGGGCGCCTCGGCCGGGGCGTTCATGCCCTCGCTCTTCATCGGAGCCACCGTCGGGACCGCCTTCGCCAAGCTGGTGGGCCCACTGTGGGGTGTGTCACCTCTCAGCACGGGATCTTTCGCCGTCGTCGGGATGGCAGCGATGTTCGCCGCCATGGGGAGGGCTCCGCTCACCGCGATTCTCCTGGTGTTCGAGATCACAGGCACCCGCGAATACGGGCTGATCCTGCCGTTGATGCTCACCGCCATACTGGCCAGCTTCCTGGCCGACCTGTTCCATCGCGAGTCGGTCTACACGATGCCGCTTCGACGTCGCGGCATCCCCACCCGGCGCAGCGGGGAGGTGGACCTACTCGACACGATCTCGGTCGGGCGGGTCATGTCTCGGCCCTCCGTGGTCGCCCGTCCCGACACCGATCTCCGGGAACTGCGGTCTCGACTCGAACAGAATCGGTCGCACGGCGCTCCCGTCGTGAACGAAGCCGGCGAATTGGTGGGGATCGTCACCACGAGCGACATGGCGACCGTGACCGACGTCGACGGCCTTCGGGTGGCCTCGGTCATGTCGGAGAAGCCGGTGACGGTCACGCCCGATACGCCGGTGTCCCAGGCCATGGAGCGAATGGCGGCACTGGGCGTCGGACGATTGCCGGTGGTGGCCCCGGACTCTCCGACGAAGCTGGTGGGCATGTTCCGGCGTGAGGACGCAGTTCGGGCTTACCACGAGGCCCTGGGATCACGCACGGATCACCAACTGATCAGGGCCAGACTCGACCAGCGGACCGAGCCGGGAGCGGGGTACTTCGATTTCCGAGTGCCGCCGGGCTCGATCGCCGACGGTCATCGGGTGAGCGAAGTGAACTGGCCGGAGGGGTCGACCCTCGTCTCGGTACGGAGGGGTCGCCAGATCATCGTGCCGACCGGTCGCACGCTGCTTCGGGCGGGCGACGTCATCACGGCCTTCGGGAGCGAAGCCTCCAGGGAGATCATGATCGAACGGATGAATGCCGGGGCCGACGAGCCCACTGCTGAGCTGCCGATTCTGGAGGAAGCGATCGGCGACGAGGCCGGGCCTACAATCGAAGCTTCGCATCCGCCGGGAGATTGAGGTCGCGGAATGAGAGAAATCGGGATCATTTTGATCGTGCTGGCCATCGTCCTGTTCGCCGCGAACTGGTACGTGGAGCGCAGACGCAAGGAACGAGGACTCGAGAGGCCAGAACGCGCCCGACGGTCCGCCAAAGCCACCGTCCAGACGGAACCGGACTTCGTCCGGCCACGACCCAACGTGGTTTCCTTCCACGTCCGCGACAACGAGGCCCAGGTGACTTTCGACGTTCCCTACCCGGAGGAAGGCGACGAAGTCCTGGCCGACCTACTGGCGAGCGAAGCGGTCGAAGTGGTGCGTGAGAAGCGGCACACGCTTCCGATCGACGATGTGACCGAGGTGGTGGTGTTCGTGGGGGAGACGTCACCGAGAGAGGTCGCGCGGGTGTCGCTCGAGACTCCCGGTGTGCTTCCGCCGCCGAGCCGGATCACCGACATCCTCAACCTGACCTCGATCGGTGCGGACCCCTTGGCGGCCGAGTTCGGTGAAGAGGCTCCAACCATCCCCGAGACCGTGGCACCGCCTCGCAGCGACGAGCTCGAACCACTGGGCGGTCTCATACGGCTGCCTAAGGCAGTCCAGACCGGGCTTCGTGCCCAGGGGATCGACCCGGACAGCATGACGGCCGCCGAGCTGGTCACCGGTGTCCTTTCGTTGTTCGGCTACCAGGTCACGCCGGGCATAGTCGAAGGCCAGTACACGGCCACCAAGGCCGGTTCGACCACGTTCATCATGAGCGATCCCTACGAGCCGGGCGACTACCCCGAGGTCGAAGACTCCACAATCCGCAAGTTCATCGTGGCCTTCGAGCAGGCGAACGCCGACAGGGGCATGCTGGTCTCGGAGAAGTTCGCGCCCTTTTCGATCCACGACCTCGAGCGCCGGGACCCTCGGATCCGATTCGTGACCCGGGAGCGACTCCAGAAGCTCGTGGACTCGATGGCCCTCAGCTGATAGCGATCTCCTGCGTCTCTTGGCGACCGAAGTCAGGCCGGAAGGCCGTTGACTCGGAACCAAACGGTGGGCTGCGACGTCACTACACGGAGTGGCCAAGGAGACCGGAGGGCTACAATGGTCGCCAAAGGAGGTTTCGATGTTCGGCAGACTCGGCGGCGGCGAGTTGATCCTCATCTTGGTCGTCGTGCTCTTGCTTTTCGGTGCTCGCAAACTGCCCGAGTTGGCTCGCTCTCTCGGGGCTTCGGCCAAAGAGTTTCGGCGCGGAATCCAGGAGGGCGCCGACGAGGACCAGAAGTCGGATACCGACTGATTCTCTTCCCTGACGGGAAGATTTTCCGGTCCGCTGGGAACCGCTCGATCACCCGCTACGTTGTTGGCAACAGGTGCAGCGGATGAGCGACCGACCGCTCACCTGGGAAGATGTGGCGAGAACCCACGGGCGGAAGATCTACAACTTTGCCTATCGGCTGTGTGGCGACCCACACGATGCCGCCGACCTGGTACAGGAAGTGCTCTTGCGCGTCCAGAAGGGGTTGGACGCCTATCAACCCGGTTCGTTCGACGGCTGGCTGTGGCGCATCACCCACAACGCCTTCATCGACGAGGTGCGTCGCCGTCAGCGTCGCCCCACCTCGCCGCTCCCCGAGGCGATCGACCGCTGGGACGCCCAGACCGCTCCCGGCGCCGATGAGCAGCTCGCTGCCAGCCGTCTGGGCGATGAGATCCAGGCTGCCCTCATGGAGCTCCCCTACGAGTTCCGGGAGGCCGTCGTGATGTGTGACGTGGTGGGGCTGAGCTACGAGGAGATCGCCGAGGCGGTGGCGGTCCCGGTCGGCACGGTCCGCAGTCGCATCCACCGTGGTCGCAAGCTGCTCCGGGGAGCATTGAGCGGGGAGGCGGCGGTATGACCCACCTCGACGAGGTCCTGTCTGCCTACCTCGACGGCGAGGCTACCCCCGATGAGGTCCGAAGGGTCGACCGTCACACGAGCGAATGTCTCCAGTGCCGGCGGCGTCTACGAGCGATCAGCGACGCCCGGGCCGCAGTGCGCTCCCTGCCCACGCTCGAGCTTCCGCTGGGTCTGGTTCCGGTCGCCGAGACGGCGCCAGGCAAGCGCCGTCGCGTCGTATGGATGGGGGCGGCGGCGGCCGCCCTCGCCGGACTGGTGACGGCGGCTGCGATCTTCACACCGGCACCCGAGCCGATCGACCTGTCCGACCTCAGCCGCCAGGTAGGCGCCCGGGCGGCGCTGGACCCGGGATCGGGCCCGCTCAAGATCGTCCTTCCCGGTGGGTTGGTGGGAGAATGAGTCCGATCACCGCACTCGTCCTCGCCCTGATCATGGGCAGTTCGGTCACCGCCGACGTCGACGGCTATCTGGAGCGATCGGCCGAGGCCGAGTTCATGGGCGAGCAGCTCATCTCGTGCGACACCCCGGATGGATCACGCAGTTCGGTGTTCAGCCTGGCGCAGGTCGAAGGTGCCGCAGTCGCCTGGGTGGCGGGCGCCGACGACACGGTCGTGCGGATGGCGCCCGGAAGCAACGTCACCGTCGCCCACGGCGAGGTCGAGGCGGCACTCATCGAAGGCACTCTCGAAACAGATGCCTCCGTGTACAACGTGGGGTCGACCGACGAGGTCGAATATCTAGGACGTGACGCTCGAGAGGTGACGCTTCTGAGGGAGGGCGAGGAACGAGTGGTGCTCACTGTCGACGCCGCCACGGATGCGATCGTGCGGACAGTGACGCTCGATGGTGATGGCTCCAGATACTGCGACCGCCGCCTCCTGTCATTCACGACCGACCTGAGCGGCGTGCCTTCGGTCGATGAGACCATCGAGGGAGTGCCCAGTCAGCCGGTCGAGGTGGTGCCCGAGGACCTGCCCGACGAAGCCGCCGGCTTCGAGTTGGTCGACACGTACGAGTTGGAGAACGGGACCCTCTCGTACTACTCGGACGGCTTCTTCTCGGCCGGAGTGGTGCTGACGTCGCGACCGATCAGTTTTCCCGAAGGCGTGGACGTGTCACAGGTCGAGGGCGAACGAGGTCGCTATCGCCGCAGCTACCAGCCGGGATCCGTCACCCTCTCGTGGCAGAGCGCAGGAGAGAACGTGGCCGTGATCGGTGACCTGCCCCCCGATCTGCTCGATGCCTTCGTCGCCGAGTTGCCTGCTCCCTCCACCGACGGCTTCTTCGGGCGGATCTGGCAGCGCCTGTTCGGCTAGCTCAGAGGTCTTCGAGCAGGACCCTGGCTGCCCACGCCACCGGATCTTCGATCTCGCTGGCCTTCGGCATCCGTCCGGGACCGGACCACAGTCGGTTCAGCTCGTCGGGTCCGTAGCGTCGCTCCACTTCGAGGCAGAACTGGCGACCGCGGGCGATGGCCTCACTCGACGGAGCAGCTGGCCCGAACGGCACCTGCGCGTCCGCTGGGATTCGTTCCCCCGCCCGGGCCTCGGCCATTCTCTCCCGTTCAGGCAAGAGGCCCTCCGTGGCGCGTTCGGTGAGGAGCCGGGCGTAGCCGGCGAGGAGCCCCAGGAAGGCCTCGGTCTCCGCCCGGGCCGCGGCGGTGGCTTCTCCTCCGATCAGGTCGCCGAGTTGATCTTCCACCGCTCGCTGGAGTTCCGCCGGGTCGCTCATGCCGGCCAGACCCATGAGCGAGCCCGGGTCGAATTCGATGGTGGCGGCCTCGGCTTCCAGGAGGTGACGCAGATGCTCGGTCGTGAATGGAACGGCCGACACGGTGCGGAAAGCGACCTCCTCGGAGGCGACCCACAGACGAACGGAGCTCGGCTCGAATCCATGCCTCCGGGCGAACTCCTCGACGTGGGGCACGATCACCGCCAGGGGGATCTGCCGGTCCACGGGAAGGCCGGCGTCGAAGCCTGCCAGGACCCAGCGCGCCAGTCCGCCTACCAGTGAGCCCACCTGCATTCCGATCATCGCCGGCGCGAACTGGGCCATCGGCCCTGCCATGGCTCCGGCGTCGGAGAACGGCTCGCTCAGGTATCCGAACGCTTCGAGATGGCGATCGGCCCACTCCCGGGCGTCGACCGGCAGCACGTCGGGAGCCGGAGTGACTGGTAGAGGGCTGACCTGTTCCAATCGGTATTCGGCCAGCCGGGTGAGGTCTCGATATTCCTCCGCCGCCCACGGTTCGACCGGAACTCGCTCACCGGTCAGGTGATGGGCGACCTCGGCCGCCAATTTCCAGTTGATCGGACCCGGTTGATTGAAGAGCTCGAAGAGTCGGGAGAAGAGGTCGTCGTCGCTCACTGCCACTCACCCAGCTCGACGGG
>DATGPZ010000125.1:0-14361 GCA_035304485.1 Acidimicrobiia bacterium
ATCTCAGGGAGATCCGTCGGCGTGGCGGGACGGATGTCGAGGCTCAATCCGCGTGCCTCATGCGAAATGGTGATACATGTGCCGAGCAGCCTCGACGGTGATGTCGTCGGGCACGTCATCCCGGGTGAGCAGATCCGTGAGTGGGCCGAGGGTCGACCCGATCACGGGATCGCGCCCGAAACCCGGAGTGCGCAGAGTCGTGATCCGGCCGGTTCTCGTGGCGTACTTCGACTTGTAGCGGGCGAGAGATTCGTGGTCGGCGTCGGTCCGCCCGAGATCCACCAGGGCGAGCCCACGTGAAGCTGCATAGCGAGTGCCCTCCCACATGAGCAGGTCGTTCGGACGCACGTCGAGGACTTCCAGGGACGAGGCGTTGAACTTGTAGTAGAGGGTGTCGCCCCAGGCGATGTAGAGGACGCCGGCGATCATCTCCTCGCCTCGCCAGGCGCCGAGGACCACGAGGCGGTCACCGAAGGCATCCAGGAGACTCTCGAAGAACTCGAATGGCTGAGGCAGGAGGCGGTACTTGCGCTTCCTGATTCCGAGGTGGAGCTCGTAGAAGGATCGCACGGTCGCCCAATCGGAGGCGGCCCTGATTTCGACCCCCGCATGGCGCGCTTTGCGAATGGCCCGGCGCGCCGACGAGGCGAGCGACGCAAAGGCGGCCTCCTCATCGGGATCCACGTCGATGCCGTGCCAGAGGGCGTAGCCCTGTTCTTCCAGTCCGCCCCCGACGATGTCAGTGGCCTCGCCCAAGTACCGCAACTCGACGGGCAGACCCTCCCTTTCCAAGTAGTCCGAGATCTGGCGCCATCCGAGTCCGGTCGGGTCGATCGGGTTGGCGAAATCCGAGAACGGGAGCACGGAGAATCGGTCGGGACGAGGAAGTCGAGCCAGAGGCAAGCCGGCGATCGCCTCACCGCCCCTGGAAACCATCACCGCCGAGAGATCGAAGCCGTACGACGCCCGGAGTGCCCGCAGCCAGGGCGGCGAACTGAAGACGCTCCCGTGGCCTTCGGCGAGCGAAGCCCAGCGTGGATCGACGCAAGGATCCACGATTTCGATCGTCGGCAGGTCGAGCGAGGTGGCGGTTTCAGGCATCCCGGGTTCCCTTCATGAGTTTCTCGTAGGCATCCAGGAGATGGGGTGCCTGCTTGTCCCAAGCCAGCACAGTCGCAGCACGCTCTCCTGCCCGATAACCCAACGACTTCCGTTCGTCGGCGTCGTCGAGCAGTCGGAGGATCTCGCTCGCCATGCCGGCCTCGTCCCCGGCCGGGACCCACCTGACGCAGTCGCCACCGGTGACACGGGCCTCGACCAGGTCATAGGCCACCACCGGCTTCGACAGCGACATGTAGTCCATCAGCTTGATGAGCGTCGAGTGCTGGTTGAGGAAGGTCGGCGGCTCCGGACACACGCATACATCGGCTGAACCGAGCGCTTTCATGAACGCATCACCCGTCAGGTATCCCGTGAAGGTGACGTAGTCGTCCAGACCTCGGCTTCGCACGTCCTCGCGCACCGCCGGGAGGCCGGTTCCATCGCCGATCACCGCGAACTGGACATCGGTGCGGCCGCGAACATGAACGATGTCGTCGATCACTCGGACCAAGCCGTCCAGGCCCTCCTGTTCCCCGATGATGCCCATGTAGGTCACGAGGTACTGGCGGCCGTTCCGGAGACCGGGGTCTTCGGTCGTCTCGGTTGCGGCTTCGAGCTTGGGTCCGTTGCGGACCACATGCACCGCTTCGGGATCCTTTCCCGCCCGCTCCGAAGCGAGTCGCTTCATCGATTCGTTGGGAGTGATCACCAGATCGGCGAAGCGGATCGACTGCCGCTCGCACCACCTGAGCGCCCGCCACACGAGGTCGCGGCGCCCGAACTTGTCCTCGTAGATCTCCGGGCTCATGTCGTGTTGATCGAACACGATGCGGGCACCGGCGAAACGCAGAAGCGGACCCAGGACGAAAGCGGCGTCGGGTGGGTTGGCTATGTGAACCACGTCCACGTGGTGGGTCACCACCAAGAAGAGGGCGACGAGGATCTCCCAGAAGAGGGCGTTCGTGTACTCGAACAGGTACTGCCACGGACGAGCCGCCTCGACCAGACGGGGGTGGCGGATGATGCGCACGCCTTCGAGCTTCTCGATCCGGCGGCGGCTGCGTTGTGAGCGAGGGCACACGACGCTGACATCGTGACCCGCCTCCTTCAACGTCGTCGCCTCGAGCCACACGCGCCGGTCGTAAGGCACGTCGTTGTTCTCGACGATGAACAGGATGTGATTGGATCGGTTCCTCATCGGGCACCGTCCCCTCGGAGGAGGGCTGAGGGTGTCGCCAGGAGGATCCTCACGTCTTCCCAAAAGCTCCATTCGTTCACGTATCGGACGTCGAGGTCCAGCATCTCGAGCATGCTCAACCGGTTGCGGCCGCTGACCTGCCACAGTCCGGTTATCCCAGGGCGGACGGCGAGCCGGCGAAGATGCTCCGGCCGATAGAGGTCGACTTCCCACTGGAGGGCCGGCCGGGGACCGACTATCGACATGTCTCCCCGAACGACATTGATCAGTTGAGGAAGCTCGTCGAGACTCAGCCGTCGGAGCCACCGTCCTACCGGCGTGACTCTCGGATCGTCCTCGAGCTTGTACACGCCGTCCTCGGCCGACGAATCCTCCTCGCCCAACAGTTGGCGGGTGCAGAGCTCGCGGTGGGCAGAGTCGTCGTTGTCGACGACCATCGAGCGGAACTTCAGCATCGTGAAAGGCTCTCCACGCAGACCGACTCTCTCCTGGCGGAACAGTGCTGGCCCGCGACTGGTCAGCCTCACTGCGGCGGCGATGAGCAGCATCATCGGCCCCAAAGCGGTCAGGGCGAGGCCGGCTACTACGAGATCGAGGGCCCGTTTGGCGCGGCTGGACACCGCCGGGCAAGCCGGTCCATACGGATCGACAGAGACGGGGCTTCTCGGGCTGGCGGTCATGACCTCACCTCCAATAGATCCGATGTGCGGTCGACGAGGATCTTCTTCTGATGGTCCCAACCCCACCGTGTGGCCAACAGTTCCTGTGCCCTCTTGACCTTGAAGCTGGCTTCGGCAGGGTCGGACGCGACCTTCAACAACGCTCGGGCGAGCGACTCGGGGTCTCCCGGCTCGAAGTAGTAGACGGCGTCGTCGTCGAAGTACCGCTCCATCGAGCGGAGCCGGCTGGCAACGACCGGTTTTCCGAAGATGGTGTAGTCGTACATCTTGTTCGTGTGGATCAGGTGCGAATAGGCGTTGGCCTTCATCGCCACGACCCCCACGTCGGCGGCCTGGAGTTCCTGGACCAGGCCCTCCCATGTCAGCCACCCCAAGAAGACGACCGAATCGCCCAGGCCCAGCTTTTCGGCCCGCTTCTCGAGGGCAGGAAGGGAGGTGCCGCTGCCGCTGATCCGCACCTGGATTCGCGGGTCGATCTCCCGGGCGATGGCCACGGCGTCTAGTAGGACGTCCTGTCCGTAGCGATCCTCGATAGTCCCGTTGCAGGCGGCCACGAAGCGGTCTCCGGTGTCGGGCAAGTCGTCGCTGACGAGGTCGAGCAGATTGCGCGGATCGGGACCGTTGAGGACGACCGAAATCCTGGAAGGGTCGGCGCCACGGGAGACGTACGCATCTTTGAGCTCGTCGGTGACGGTGAAGGCCTTGTCGGCGAAGCGGATCGCAGCCTGCTCGACGGGGATCAGGACCCGGTCGAGGTCGCGGCCGTAGATCGTCCGGAACAGCTCCGGCACCGGCTCTTTCATGAACACGGTCACCTTGGCTCCCAGCAACCGAGCCCAGATCGTGGCGAAGACCAGCGAATCGGGCATGGTGTTCACCTGGATGACGCTCAGCCGGTGGCGCACCTGCAGCCAGGCGAGGTAGACCATCACCATCACGAAGAAGCTGGTGTAGTCCCAGAGATACCTGAGGGCACCTCCCCGCACTCGATTTCCGGGCAGTCGATGGAGCGTCACACCGTCGACAGTGGTGCGCCCGACTCGCTCCTCGCCTGCTTGGAGGATCACGTGCACTTCGAACCCGGCGTCACGGAACGCTTCGGCCTCACGTCGCACGGGTAGCTCGTAATAGGTCTGTTGACGGACGATGCAGATGCTTCGCTGGACCCTGGAACTCATGACAGCACCTCTACTGATTTCGACAGCGGACTGTTCTCCCTAGCCCGGGAGGCGATCACCCCGATCTGGACCATGGCCAGCATCGGGAACATGAGGTCACCGACTCCTCTCATCGTCAGGTGAGGATCGAACACCGTGAGCACGACGATGACCCAAAGCCCGACGAACGCACCGGTGGCGATGGCCCCGATCGATCTCGAGACCGATGCCATGGCTTCCCGGCATTTCCGGAGGCATATCCAGGTGAAATAGACGAAAGCGGCCAGGAGGGGGATTCCCCCGGTCCACAGCAGCCAGACGTAGCCGCTCTCGATGAAGACCCAATCGCGCCACACCTCGGGAGCCGCGACTCGGGCGGCCGGGCGGACGCCGAAGAGTATGTTCCACCCGTTGGAGAACTCGGGGAAGATGAATCCGGTCAGGTTCTGGAGTCGGCCGCTCCAGCTCTGAGGGAGACCGTTGGCGTTCGAAAAGCCCTCGAGTCGACGACCGATGACGGGCCACAAGGCGGCTCCCCCGAGGAGAGCGGCCGGAACTCCGAGCCTGAGCACCGTGCGCATCTCGCCGAGGGCGTATCCCAGAGCGACAGCGGCCACGGCGATTCCGATGAACCCGGAAAACTGGCCGGCAGCCACCGTTCCGAGGAAGTAGAGCAGCGCCAGGGCACCGAGCGGAACCCGGATCGGGCCCGAGGTCCGGCGGATGAGGACGATGGTGGCGGAAAGACAGATCAGGCAGATGTCAGCCACGGCGAAGGTGAGGGCGAGTGTGGAGGCGCCGCGTCCGACGTCGACCGTCTCGCCGAGGAAGGGCGGGTAGTAGCGGAAGAGCAGCTCGGGGACGCCGAACAGGCCGAGCGCCTGGAAGATGGCGAGGATCGCAACGATCGCCGTCGTCCCGAGGGCGACCCCCAGGGCGGTCCGGACCTCCTCAGGCGTCCGGACGGCGACGCGGAACATCGCATACAGCGCCAGGTACTTCCAGAACACCGCTGCGTAGAGCAGATCGTCCATGGAGATCGGCGCCCCTTGGCTGAACCGCCAGAGGAGGGAGACCACGGAACCGGCCAGGGCGAGGACGGCGGCAGCGCGGTCGATCGCCGTCAGGCGGACCACATAGCGGTGGCCCGCCATCATCCGTACCAGCCCACGGATGGCGAGCGAGGCGAGGATCAGCAGCAGTAGCGCTTCGTGGATCCGCAGCATTGGAAGAGCGATGTCGCGATCGATTCCGGCAACGAGCGGTGTGACGAACAGGTAGAGGTAGGCACCGATCGCCGGACGCAGGGCGATCAGTGCCACGAGGCCGAGGGCGGCGAAGAGGCCCACGGACAACGGGCCCAAGAAGATGATCAGGCCCGCCCCACCGAGGGCGATCATCCACGGCACCACCCGATACCAGGCCCACTCAACCATGAGCCGCTCCGGAGAACACGGTGAGCAATTCGGTCAACTCGGGAGCCCGACGCCACCTCTGTATCGCCAGGTAGGCGACAACGGTGGTGGCCGCAGCCGTCCCGGCAGCCACCAGCCCGTTGGAGCCGGGGAAGACGGCATGGGCGAGAGCACCGAGAGCAACGGACAGCGCGGCGACGATCAGTGTGGCGACAAGGCGGGCTGGTGGCTGCTGCTCGAATCCGACACGCCGCTCGAGGGCGCGGTGGAGCCCGAAGCCGGTGATCAGATCTGAAAAGGCCAGGCTGACCCCGAGCCCGGCGAGGAGAGGCATGGGCGACAGGTCCAAGACCAGCACCACACCGACGCCGACGGCCGTCAGGGCCAGCCGCAGGAACATGGCGATGGCGGGGAGCTTGGCGTTCGAAACCGCATAGAACGCCGAGGTCGCTGTCAGGAAGAGCGACTCGCCCAGGATGCCCGGAGCCAGCGTCGCTATTGCCACGGTCGCCATCGCCAAGCCTCGGGCGGTGGCCATCTCACCGTAGGCGGCGGCGTTGGCCATAGGACCCGCGAGGAAGGTCAGGAGGAGGGTTGCCGGCACGACGACGAAGAGAATCAGGTCGATGCCGCGTCGGTAGGTGTCCTGGAATTGCGCTCGCTGACCGTCGGCATGGCTCCGGGCGAGTCGAGGAAGTTGGGCGGCGATGACGGGCCGGGCGCCGATGGCGACCGGGAAATTGAAGAAGTAGCGCCCGAGCTGGAACGCCACGACCCCACCGGGGATGCTCCCCGCGACAACGAGAGTTCCCAGCGTGCGGACGGCGACCATCGACGCGAATCCGGTCGAGGGCACGGACAGGCGGAGGATCTCGCGCACCTCTGGATCGCGCCAGCCACCACGCGGGAGCAGACGGATTCCGACCCGGCGGGCACCCCACCACTGGACGGCGGCATGGATCATCACGCCGCTGGTGGTGCCGAGACCCAACAGCAACAGGTGCGGCAAGGTGATCTCGTCGACCTCGATGCCGGAGCCGAAGATCCACCCCGAGGCGGCTACTACCCCGATGATCGTGAGGTTCTCGAAGGTCGGGGCGGCGGCTGCCAGAGCGAATTTGCCTCTCGCGTTCTGGACCGCGGCACCTGTAGCGCCGATCGCGTAGAAGAGCGCCTGAGGCATGAGCATGGCGAGGAGAGGCCAGCCAACATCGAGTTGGTCAGCCCGGACTGCGGCGTCGGGCACCAGGATCGTCAGGAGACCGAGAACGATTGGCCCGCCGGCGATGACTACAGCGATCGCGGCGGTGAACACGAGCGTGATCACGCTCAGGAACCCGCCTGCCAGACGTTCGGCAGCGACGGCACCCTTGCCCTCGAAGACCCTCACCAGAGGTGGCACGAGCAAGGCGGCGATGAGTGGACCGGTGAGGAGCTCGAAAGCCAGGTTGGGAAGGAGGTTCGTCGCCTCGAAGAGGTTGCCGAAGAAGGTCGGTCCGAGAACCGCGGCGATCGCCGCGACCCGGACGAAGCCCGTTACCCGGCTGACGAGAGTCCAGGCGGCGACGGCGACCGAGTCGCCCGCCATCCCATCAGTCGGTGGGGAGTCGGTGGCTCCGCGAGCGGGAACGTCCATCGCCGGGTCCAGTCACTTCTCCGGGCGCAGCTGGGTGGTTGCCACGATCCAGAGTGCCGCCAGGATTCCGCCGACGACGATGCCGAGCGCTCCGGCCTTGATCGGAGTGAGACCCGCCGGCTCTTCACTCAGTCGTGCTTCGGAGAGCACCTGTATCCGTGGCCGGGCGACGTCGTCCACTTCCAGTTCGAGCTTGCTCGCTCGAAGATCGTTGAGCTCTTCGTTCAGGCGTTCTCGCTCCTCCTCGAGTCGCGAGATCTCGATCTCGGCTGGAGTGGCCCGTGTCGTGATCAGAGCCTCCAACTCAGAAGTGAGGGTGTCGAGCGCTGCCTGGGTTTCCTCTATCTGCCCGGTCAGGAAGCTGGCAGCTCCGGAGGGCGCATCTGCGCTGCTCCGGACGTCGGCCAGACGGCTCTCCAATTCCACCAGTTTGCTCGTGGCCACGTCGACCTGCGACTCGAGCCGAGCTCTCTCGGACTCGATCGACGACAAGGCGGCTTGCAGCTCAGCGAGGTCGGTGTCGAGCCCTTCGATGGCTTCGGTGACCGATGCGATTCGGTCGTCGAGATAGGTTTCGAGGTTGCCGCCGTCGGTGCGTCCGGCTTCAGCCAAGAACGAGGCGACGATTGCGGCAGCCACCGATTCCGCCGTGGCCGGGTCTCGATCCGTCACCTCGAGCCGGATCACTCGGCTGTCGTTCTGGATCTCGGTGGAGAGCATCTCGCGCAGGTCGGGGAGGGTAAGCCCGAACTCCTCCGCCACCGGCGTGAGCACGGTCGGGCTGTTGGCGATCACCTCGAAACTCCGCAACTCCCGTTCGACGACCGATGAGTCGGTGCCGGTGCTACTGATGACGACCTGTGCTTCCGCCGAGTACGCCGGCCGGAGGTAGGCGTAGCCGACCGCGAGAAGCACCGTGCCCAGGATCATGAGGATGGCCGTGACGGCGAGCCGTCGGGCGCGGAGCCCGATTCCCCAACGGTCCTCCAAGAGTTGCACCAGCCGCGAACGGGATTGGCGAGGAGCCTCGTGGGCGGAGTCGTCGTTGGGTAGCTCGATGACCACATCCGCCTCGTCGGGCGCCCGATCGCCGGTGGACTGGAGTTCGTTCACTAGATAGGTGACGTCGTATTGCGACAGTGACTGGAGCGCCGAGTGGGCGTCGATGCCGAGTTCTTGGGCGCGACGCATCAGCTCACTCGCCGTCATCCCCAGGTACTCCGCGAGTTCGTGAACTCGGAGCCGCACCGGGTTGGGGCTGCTGGCGTCTTCCTGGTCCACGGTCATGCCGTCAAAGTCCGTTCGAGGGTCTCCAGGGCGCGGGCGACGGCGATACCGACGAATTCCGTCTGCTCGCTCGTCATGTGCGGGAACATCGGCAGCGAGAGAATGCGTCCGGCTGCCTTCTCGGCAACGGGCAGGTGGGGCTGGGGGATGGACGCGAAAGCAGGTTGTTGGTGGCAAGGAGTTGGGTAATGCAGCCCCGCACCGACCCCTTGCTGTTCCAGAGATGTGAGCACCGCGTCCCGGTCGTCCAACTCCACCACGAAGAGGTGGTAGACAGACTCAGCCTCGGGCCGCTGCCCGACAGGGTGCACCGGAAGGTCGGCAAGAGCCTCGAGGTAGTGGCTCGCGATCGCGCGTCGCGCCTCGTTCCACTCGTCGAGGTGGTCGAGCTTGATGCTGAGGACGGCCGCCTGGAGAGCATCGAGGCGGCTGTTGTCTCCAGCCAACTCGTGGAGATAGCGACTGTCACCTCGGCCGTGGTTTCCGAGTTGGCGTATTCGGCGGGCGAGTTGGGCGTCGTTAGTGACGACGGCGCCACCGTCCCCGAATGCGCCGAGGTTCTTTCCCGGGTAGAAGCTGAAGCACGCGGCATGTCCGAACGAACCTACGCGTCGCCCTTCCCAGCGTGCGCCGTGGGCCTGGGCTGCGTCCTCGATGACGGCGATCCCAGCCCTCTCGGCGACCTCGAGGATTCCCGGCATGTCGACCGGTTGACCGTAGAGGTGCACCGGGATCACAGCTGTGGTGCGCTCGTTCAATGCCTCGGCCACGCCTTCGGGAGTCAGGAGAAGGGTCTCCGGATCGACATCCACGAACCGCGGGGTCCCTCCCACCGCCGTGACGGCAGCGGCCGTGGCGATGAACGTGTTGGTCGGCACGATCACCTCGTCGCCAGGCCCAATACCCAGGGCGGCGAGCGTCAGGCGCAGAGCGTCCGTGCCGTTGGCGACCCCGATCGCCTCTTCCGTGCCGCAGTACTCAGCCCACCGCTGCTCGAAATCCTCGACATGGCGGCCCCCGATGAAACCGGAGGTCGTCACGACCGAATCCCACGCCTCTTGGAACCGCTCGGCCAGCGGGTGATGCATGGCCGCGAGGTCGAGAAAAGGGACGTTCATCCCGCCAGCTCCTCCGCTCCCGCCAGGACGCTGAGGGTTGCTTCGTTCGCGACCGGAACGAGGCTGCCGGAGGCCATCGCCAGATCTCCCGCCTCGAGCGCCGCTACCACCGCCAGACCACTCTCTCCGGTCGTGCGCGGACGTGCTCCGGTGGAGGCGCACTCGATGAAATGGCTCAGCTCGTTCATCAGCGGCTCCGACGATGGGATGTGTGGCGAGACGATGCTGCCGTAGCGGTAGGTGAGGGTGGCGGCGCTGTAGTCGGTGCTGTTGTCGTTGTCCACCCCGCGGTCGTAGATCCGGAGCGGCTCGGCGTGGGCCAGGTCGTTGAACACGGCCATGCGCTTGTTGCCGACCACCGTCACTCGCCGGACCTTGGCCGGATCGAGCCAAGAGACGCGTAGGTACGCCGTGACATCGGGCTCTTCGTACTCCAACCGGAGCATCGCAACATCTTCGTTGCCGCGACCGCTGGCGTGGCTCGATCCCCAGGCCCCCACCTGCGTCGGCCTGGAGTCCAGCAGGTAGTTGCACACGGAGATCCCGTGCGGGGCGAGATCCCAGAGCACGTTGACGTCGTCCTGATACAAGCCGAGGTTCAGCCAGGCGGCGTCGATGTACTGGACTGCACCGAGGTCGCCGGCCGAGATTCGAGCCTTGAGGTCGTTCACCGCCGAGGAGTACTCGAAGGTGTGGCCGACCATCAGGACCACGTTCTGCTCAGCGGCGAACTCGATCAGCTTCCTCGCCTCCTGAGTGGACGTCGCCAGCGGCTTTTCCACCAGGACGTGCTTACCTGCTGCGATGACCTCGTACGCAACCTCGAAATGGAGTCGAGGCGGTACCGCCACGACCACCGCATCGACATGGTCGAGGGCGTTCGACAGATCCTCGAACCCGATGTCAGCGAACCTCTCGGTCATCGCCGTTCGACGCGATTCGACCTGGTCGATGGCGACGACAGAACTCACTTCGGGGAGCGACGAGAGGACTCGAACGTGCTTCGAGCCCCAGTAACCGCACCCCACTACACCTACGCGCATAGTGCACTTGCCTCCCAATTGCCCATTTTGAGCCCCCACTAGGTGATCCCTAAGGCTCCTATGTTGAAACCTAACACCGCGCGGAGGGTCGTCAAGACAGCGAATATGGACCGGTCGAATCACTTACGGCTGTGGTTGTGCGCCGTTTTGGCACTGTTCAGCGTTTCTTGCACAGATTCGACGTCGCCTTCGACGGTGTTCGCAGGCTCGTCGACGACCTCCGACGTTTCAGGAACGACTGTCGTCACGGTGGCTACGACTCCGGCTCCGACCACCGAACCACCGCCTCCCGGGCCCGAGGTCGACCCGGACACGAGCCAGGAAGGGCTGGTCGCTCCGCTGTGGGACGACACCGCCTACGGGGAGGAGGCATACCGGCAGGTGCTGGCGGAGGTCGCCGAGATCGGGGCGGAATGGGTGACCATCGTGCCCACCTGGTATCAGGATTCTGCCACCAGCTCGCAGATCTACCCGGAAGAATCGGGTCGAACGGCCACGGACGAGTCCCTCGTCACTGCCATCCGAGAGGCGCGTGCGCTCGGGCTCGAGGTGATGTTGAAGCCTCACGTGGACATCGTCGACGGCGGGAGCCGGCTGGAGATCGTGCCGGAAGACGCGGCTGAGTGGTTCGAACGCTATCGCGAGATGATCCTCCACTACGCGGCGATCGCCGCCACCGAGGACGTGGGCCAGTTCGTCGTCGGAACCGAACTCGCTGGGACGATCGAGGCCGAAGACCAGTGGCGTCACCTCGTTGAGGAGGTGCGAGCCGTTTACCCGGGGCCCCTCACGTATGCCGCCAACCACGACTCCTACGGGATGGTCCCCTTCTGGGACGTTCTGGACGTCGTCGGGATCGACGCCTACTTCCCGCTGGCGGAAGAACCGACCGATGACGTCGCGCAGCTCACCGAGTCGTGGGAGAACATCGCCGCCGAGATCGAGGAGCTGGCTACCTCACTTGGGAGGCGCGTGATCCTGACCGAGGTGGGCTACCCGAGCCAGGAGGGAGCAGTGACACGACCCTTCGATCCGGCTGTCTCCTCGACCGAGTCCGTCGACGAGCAGGATGCCGCGCTGCGGGCGATGATGGGCGCGCTCGATGACGAGCCCTGGTTCGCCGGGTTCCACTGGTGGATGTGGTTCGAGGAACGGACTCCCGAGGAACAGGCTCTCGGTTACACCCCGAAGGGAAAGCCTGCCGGTGAGACCCTGCGCGAGAGGTGGAGTGGTGGTTGAGCTGACGCCGGAGGGGTCACGCCCATATCCCGTTCGCTAGGCCTAGAGGTGGTGGCGCTCTGCGGGAATACACTCGCCTGCTCGAGGGTCCCTTGAGCGATCTCCATGATTCCCCACCCCGAGTCGACGTTCTGGTGACGTCCGACGCCCGCCGTGGCGCCGAGGTCTTCGGTCGCCTGTTGGTGGACCGTCTGGGGGAGGCAGGATGGCCGATCGACCTCCTCTCGCTCGGCGGCAGTTCCCATCCGGGTCTGGAGACCATCCCCTTGAGTCAGAACGCGCCGGTCAGCGGGTTGAAGCTGCCGTTGGTTCGAGCGCTCCGGGCTCGCTTGACGGAGAGACGACCTGCTGTGGTCCTGGCCAACGGGGGGGCGACTCTGCGGTACGCGGCGGTCGTGTCGCGGCTGGTTCGCCCGCGACCTCGGCTCGTGTACAGGTCGATCGGAGAACCGGCCTATTGGTTGAGGAGCCCGCTGCATCGGATGCTCCAGCGGGGACTGCTCGGGGCTTGCGATCACATCGCAGCCGTTTCCGAGGCGACGCAGCGCCAGCTCGTTTCCCTCGGTGTGCCGGCGTCGAAGGTCTCGGTGCTGTACCGCGGTGTCGAAGAACGATGGTTCGAGCTGCCCCTCGGAGAACGCGATGACCGCCCGCTGCATGTGCTGTTCGCCGGAAGTCTGTCGTCCGAGAAAGACCCCATCACCGCTGTGACCGCCGTCGGAGCCCTGGGCGAGCGCGCCATCCTCCGTATGGCAGGCGAGGGGCCATTGCGACCGGAGATCGAGAACCTCGAGGGCAATGTCGAGCTCTTGGGGTCGGTCGTCGACATGGCGCCTCACCTGCGCTGGGCCGACGTCCTCCTGCTGACTTCCCGTACGGAGGGACTTCCCGGTGTAGTCATAGAAGCGGCGGCCGCCGGTGTCCCCTCCGTCGCCGCCGATGTGGGCGGAACCGCCGAGGCCGTCGTTCACGGGGAAACGGGATTCGTGGTCCAGTCCGGAGACACCGAAGGTTTCATCGCTGCCTTGGAGGCGCTGGCGGACGACGAACCGCTGCGGCGGCGTATGGCGGCAGCAGCACGCGAGTTGGCGGCGAGCAAGTTCTCGGTGCAGGGCAGCGTGGAAGGCTATGCCCGCCTCTTGAGGGAGATGGCATCCCGATGACGGAGCCAGAGTTCTCCATCGCCCACCTGACCACGGTCGATTTGAGCCTTCGCTATCTCGTTCTGCCCCAACTCGAGGCGCCGCTTTCTCTGGGGATCGGGTCGATCGGCATCTCTGCCCCTGGGCCGTGGGTCGAGGATCTGAAGGCTCGAGGGATCCAGCACATACCGCTCCAGTCATCCACTCGGGGTATGAGCCTCATCTCGGATCTTCGAGCGGCTTGGGAGCTCGCTCAGGCCCTCAGTCGAGTTCGCCCGGACGTCCTCCACACACACAATCCGAAACCGGGTCTCTATGGCCGGGTGATCGGCCGTCTCCTGGGCGTGCCGATCGTCGTCAACACGGTCCATGGCATCTATGCGGCGCCGGACGATCGGCTGCTGAAGAGGGCGGTCGTGTACCTGCTGGAGGCGGTGGCGGCGCGGTTCTCCGATGTCGAGCTAGTCCAGAGTGCCGAGGACACCGCCCTCATGCGGCGGTTGCACATCGCACCGAGAGGAAGGGTGGAGCACCTCGGCAACGGTGTCGATCTCGACCGGTTCGATCGTCGGCGGCTGGGACCCGAGGTCCGCCGAGAAGTCAGGTCGGAGCTCGGGGTCGGCCCTGACGCGATCGTCGTCGGTTGCGTTGGTCGGCTGGTGCTCGAGAAGGGCTATGCCGAGTTGCTAGAGGCGGCCGAAGGGCTCGGCGAGGAGTTCGTGGTGGTGTGCATCGGCCCGGAGGATCCCGAAAAGCCGGATGCCGTGCCGCCCGCCCTGATCGAACGGGCCAAGCGCCGTGGTGTGAAGTTTCTCGGCATGCGTACGGATGTCGAACGCCTCTACATGGGCATGGACATCTTCGTGCTCCCTTCCCATCGTGAAGGATTTCCGCGATCTGCCATGGAGGCGGCGGCCATGGGGCTGCCGGTGATCGCCACCGACATCCGCGGGTGTCGGGAAGTGGTCGACCCCGGTCGCAACGGTCTGCTCGTACCCGTCCGGGATCCTGACGCGCTTCGTCGGGCGATCCAGAAGCTCGCGGACCGAGAGCTGCGCGAGGAGCTCTCCCATCAGGCGAGGGCCAAGGCAGAGGAAGCATTCGACGAGAAGCGGGTCGTGGCCCGAGTTTTGCGGGCATACACGCGGATCGCGCGCCAGAAGGGGATGACGGAACTGGCCCAGAAGCTGGGCTCTTCCCAGCACGCGCAACTGCAGATCAGGGAGGCACGGGAGACGGACGCCCGATTCATGGCCGGCATGCACATCGAGTCGATCGCCACCGGTTTCCTTCCGACGCTCGGTCTCGGATTCATGACCCTGCTGTATCGGGCCATCGTCGAGGA
>DATGPZ010000126.1:0-2398 GCA_035304485.1 Acidimicrobiia bacterium
CGACCTCGAGGGTGACCGCGTCGATCATCACTCCACCAGGTGCCCGATGTGCTTGGTGGCCTCCCGATAGGAGAGGCTGGACAACTCGTCCCGGTACTTCGTCACGAACCCGGCGACGGCCTCCGGATCGGTCTTGGCGTACTCCCGCAGCGCCCAGCCGATGGCCTTTCGTATGAAGAACTCCTTCTGGTAGGCGAGCTCGCGGCAGAACCGGAAGAGACGCCTGGCGTCCGTCGCCTCCTTGGCGCCGATCTGGCACAACAGGGCCGATCTTCGAAGCCACATGTCGGGGGCGTCGACCCAACGATCCACCTCGGGCCAGGTCTGGGCCGGATGATCGACGACCAGGTGCCGGACGACATGGGTGGCGATCTCGTCGACCAGGTCCCACCAGGCTCCTTCGACGATGAGCCGGCGATAGAGCGGCAGCGACGCGGGCACGACGAACCTGCGATGGGCCCGGGCAACCCCGAGGGCGACGTATTTCTCCTCCCGGTGACCGAGCCCCCAGAGGGCGAGGACCAGCCTGGTGTACTCCTCCCGGTCGGCGGGCGGCCACTCCTCGACGATGTGCTTCACGATGGGGACGCGACCCGCCTTCTGCACGCCGTAGAAGGGCATGTCGGTCTTCATGTAGGCCTGCATCCCCGCCGCCTTCTCCGGGTCGGCGGCCGCGGACAGAGCCTCCCGGGCGTAGCGAACGGCCGACATCGTCATCGGAGTCGGAGCGTAACGGCGGAGGCGTCAGCGGAAGATCCTGACCGAAGAGCGGATCGAGAAAGAGAGGCCAATCGCGAGATACAGCAACGCATTACGTGAGTATTCGCAGAGTGACGCTTATCCGCTGGCTCGTCCCGATAGGCTCTCAACCATGAAGGCCGAGATGCAACGGGCGCGCCTCATACCCGTCTCCGGAATTGGATCGGTTCAAGAGGCGGAGCAACGTGCAACCTCCGCCCTGCTTGCCATCCTCACCAAGGTGCGTGATCTCTCGATCGAACTGTTGTCTCCGATGGGAGCCCCTCGCGCCCAGAGAGCAGAAGTCGAGGCCTTCATCGAAGTCTCGATCGCGAACTCGGGCCGGCCAATCCGCCCCGATGGGTTGCTTCGCGTCACGTACGGAAAGAAGAGTTGGTCCGCACTCCTCGAAGTCAAGACAGGAAGCAATCTGCTCGAGGCCGATCAGATCAACAAGTACTGGGACTTCGCTCGGGAGACTGGGATCGACCACGTCGTCACTATCTCGAATGAGTTGTCTTCGGACGGACTGCACCCGACGCCAGGTCTCCGAGTCCGCGCCAACTCCCGTGTAGGCGTCTCGCATCTGTCGTGGACCGAGATCATCATGTCGGCCAACCGGATAAAGAAGCACAAAGGCATATCTGATCCGGAGCAAGCCTGGCTCCTAGACGAATTGATCCGGTACCTGCAGCATCCAAAGTCCGGGGCGCTTCAATTCGAAGATATGGGCGCCCATTGGGCCTCCATACGAGATGCCGCGAGAGAAGGCACTCTGACACGGCGTTCCGACGGCATCGAGGATGTCGTTGATCGCTGGGATCAACTCCTTCGATACGCCGCCATGCAGCTCTCGGCTGAGATAGGCAACGACGTCGAGGTCATCTATGGACGGGGGTTGACGGACGCTCAGCGCAGACGGTCGAACCAGATCGACAGTCTTTGCACGTCTGGTCAGATGACCGGAGCGCTCCGAATACCGGATACTGCTGGCGACCTTCAACTGTTGGCCGATCTCCGTGCACGTCGCCTGAGCGCATTCGTCGATGTGCACGCTCCACAAGACAGAGGTGCACGAGGTCGCGTCTCATGGCTAGTTGGCCAGATAGGTGAAGCGCCCGCGGACCTCGTTGTGGAATGCTTCGCAAAGAACGCTCGACTCAGCACGTCCGCAACGCTCGCCGAAACCCGAGAGGACCGTCTCGCCCCCCTTGGTGAGGACCGGAGCGAACCACATCGATTCCGCTTGATCACGCGTGCTGAGATGGGCATGGGTCGCAAACGCGGCGGCCGGAATTCAGGATTCATCGACACGGTTCTGGATCTCGTGACCGACTTCTACGGTTCGGTGGTACAGCAGATAACTCCGTGGCAGCGACCTGCTCCCAAATTGACAAAAGAGAGCACACCAGTCGAACCTGACCAGAAGGACGAAGTCGTGGAGGTCGACACCTTCTCATGGCAGCAGCCTCATCCCTGGACTGATATCCAGCGATAGCAGGTGTACGCAGCTAGGTCTCGCTGATCTCCAGGGTCCCGTCGTCGAGGACCACGAGACGCTGGCCCTCTTCGACCCGCACGGCGGATGACTCCTCGACCACCGTCGCCGGGCCGTTGACCTCGAAGCCGGCGGGCAACGACGCCCTCTCCCAGACCCTGT
>DATGPZ010000127.1:0-4395 GCA_035304485.1 Acidimicrobiia bacterium
GCCGCCAGGGCGCCGTCGAGCGAGCGCTCCACCGGGAGGCGTCCGTCGAGCAGACGTTTCGCCTCGTCGATGAAGCTGTCGTCGTCATCGACGACCAACAGATTGTGCTCGCTTAGTGACATAGCCCCTATCAGCCCCCGAAGATGTCTGCCACGAGGTCGCCCTCGAAGAGATTGTCGATCGTTACGCCCACAGTGTCCACTTCCACGAAGTCCTCCGGGACGAGGGTCAGCCAAACGGACCCGTTCTCGAAAGCGTAGACCATTCGCTCGGCCTGCTCAGGGTCGACCTCGAGCGTGAAGACACTGGCCGGGACATCCGCCTCGGTCTGACCTTCGCCGTCGGCTGGGGTGACGCTCACGTCCTGGCGTGCACCCTCCTGGGGCCGGACGTCGCGGTCCACGGCGAGCACCGGGATTCCCTGGAGGACGAAGCGGGACAGCGTCACCACCTCGGTCTGCTCCTCGGCCTGGGCCTGGCCTCCTTCGTCGTCGTCGCTCGGGATGCCGAAACCGGGGGCGTTCTCGGGCAGCAGATCGAACTCGATGTCGATGGTGAGGATGGCGTTGATCCGATCACCCGGCCGGATGAACCCGTTGACGCCCCGGACCTGATCCGTCGAGATGGTCAGGGCCTGCTTGCCGGACGGGATCTGGTCGGCCAGCGGGGTGATGTCGACGGTGAGGTCGACCCACTGGTCGCTGGTGAGGATCTGGTTGGCAGCGATGGGACCCACCGCCACCTTGCCGGAGATGACCGCGTTCAGTTCCTGCTCGGAGCCGATGAAGCCCTCGGGCACGTCCTCGATCTGGTCGGTGCTCTCTTCCCACATCGGGGTCTGGAGGAACAGGTCACCATCCTGGCCCTCGGGCACCGCCTGGGTAGCACGGTAGACGGTCACTTCCGCGCGGCGATCACGTGCTTCGTCTTCGATGTTCCTAACGAACGTGTAGACCGCGAAAGCCGCGACACCCGCCAGGAGCAACGCGACGAGCAGTACCAGTGCTCTCCTACCCATGGAGTTTCCTCACCTTTTCCGGACTCGATTATTGATTGTCAGGCTTGGCTTGCAGGACGCCTGACGGGCCCCGGGATGGTACCCAGACACCGGCATGCCTCCTGGCATTCCGGTCCTTATGTCGGCGGCTGAACGCCGTGTCTGAACCCTTTCTTCACAGGTGAGAAGATCCCATCCCGCCCGGCAGAGAGCTTACCCCTGGCCACTCCTTGGTCAAGGCCTCAGAGACCTATTCAGCAACCACTGGTCGGAGGCTATGGGAGACGCAGGAGAGGGTCAGGTGATGCCTGTCGGCGATGCCCCGCAAGTCGCCGTGTGTCGACGAAAGGGAGGCGGTGCCTCCCTTTCGCACTGGACCTCAGCGGCGGCCGATACCCCGCTCTTTGAGCTCCTGGAGGATGGCCTCGAGAGAGGCATCCACCGGCATGGGGGGCGGCTCCTCTTCCTTGGGACCGAACTCCCGCTCGAACTCCCGGCGGGGACGGCTCGGACCGGAAGCGGCCCGGGCCCGCTCCTGGCGCTCCTCCCAGTCGGGAAGAGCCTGCTTGATGGAGAGGGAAATGCGGCGACGCTCGTCTTCCTTCTCGGTGATCTTGACCCGCACCTTCTGGCCGATCGAGAGCTCCAGCTCTGGCGACTCGACCCGGTGGACGGCGATCTCCGAAACATGGACGAGACCTTCGACGCCTTCCATGACCGAGACGAACGCACCGAACGGAACCGTCTTGGTGACGGTGCCCTCGACGACGTCGCCCACCTCGTACTCACGGGAGAAGACGTCCCACGGATCCTCGAGGGTCTCGCGGATGGAGAGCGAGATGCGCTCCCGCTCCCGGTCGACCTCCAGCACCTTGACGGTGACCTCGTCGCCGACGTTGACCACCTCGGACGGGTGGTTGACGTGCTGCCAGGACAGCTCGGAGACGTGGACGAGCCCGTCCATGCCGCCCAGGTCGACGAAGGCGCCGAACGCGACCACCGACGAAACGGTGCCGGTGCGGATCTCGCCTTCCTGGAGCTCGTCGAGGAACGACTGGCGCTGCTCGGCCTGCTCCTCTTCCAGATAGGCGCGGCGGCTGAGGACGACGTTGTTGCGGTTGCGGTCGAGCTCGATGACCTTGGCCTCGATCTCCTGGCCGACGAACGGGTCGAGATCCCGCACCCGGCGCAGGTCCACGAGCGAGGCGGGGAGGAATCCGCGCAGGCCGATGTCGACGATGAGCCCGCCCTTGACGACCTCGATGACGGTCCCCTTGACGGTCTCGCCGGAGTCGGCCAGCTCCTGGATACGGCCCCAGGCACGCTCGTACTGGGCGCGCTTCTTGGAGAGGATGAGACGGCCTTCGTCGTCCTCCTTGTTGAGGACGAGAGCCTCCACCCGCTCGCCGAGCTGGACGATCTGGCTGGGGTCGACCTGATTGCGGATCGAAAGCTCTTCGGTCGGGATCAGGCCTTCGGACTTGTAGCCGATGTCGACCATGGCGCCATCGGCGTCGACGGACACGACAGTGCCGACGACGATGTCGCCTTCGTTGAACTCCAGGACGGTGTGCTCGATGGCGGCTTCGAAATCGTCGATGATCTCGTCGGGGAGCTCGGAGATGCTGGGCGCCTCGATCGGCGTGGGGCCGGCCGGCTGACGGGGCTCCGGAGCTGCTGCGGTCGGTTCGGGGGCCTCTTCCGCCTCGCTGGCGGGGGCTTCGTCTGTGTCCTCGGCGGGCTGGTCGTCGGATCCCTGGGGTGCCGGGTCTTCGGCCGGGGCGGAAACTTCCGCCGGAGTCTCAGGCGTCTCGTCGACAAGCTCTTCCGTGTCGACAGACGCGGTTTCGTGCTCAGTGGACATAAGTGGTTGGATTACCTCCGAAGGGGATTTCTCCACGCGCGAGGGCGCAGGATGGGGCCAGCGTAACAGGGCGCTTCGCACGTCGGCAAAGGGAATTGCCCAAAACCTCGGGATGTTTCGCCCACCAGGTCGTCAGTCCTTGACGTCCGCCAGGCTCTGACCGGTGCCGATGTCGACCACCAGGGGAACAGCGAGATCGGCCACCCCCTCCATCACCCGCACGGTCGTTTCGGTGAGCGACTCCAGTTCCTCGGGCGGCGCCTCGAGCACCAGTTCGTCGTGGATCTGGAGCAGCAGGGTCGACTGGAAGCCACCCTCCCGGAGCGCCTGGTCGAGTTCGATCATCGCCCGCTTGATGATGTCGGCCGCGGTCCCTTGAACGGGTGCGTTGAGCGCCATGCGCTCGCCCATCTGGCGGATCCGGTAGTTGTCGCTCTTCAGCTCGGGCAGGTAGCGGCGGCGCCCGAACAGGGTGGTGGTGTAGCCCTGGTTGCGGGCCTGGGTGACGACGCCCTGCATGAACGCCTGCACATCGGGGAACTGCTGGAAGTAGGTCTCGATGTGGTGGGCGGCCTCTTCCCGGGAGATGCCCAGACGGGACGCCAGCCCGAAGGCCTCCATCCCGTACAGCAGGCCGAAGTTGATCATCTTCGCCCGGCGCCGCATCTCGGGCTGGACGTCCTTTTCGTCCACCCCCCACACCCGGGCGGCGGTGGCGGTGTGGATGTCGCTCTCGGTGTTGTTGAAGGCGTCGAGCAGCCCGGGGTCGCCGGACATGTGGGCCAGGACCCGCAGCTCGATCTGGGAGTAGTCGGCCACCAGGAACGTCCAGCCCTCGGTCGGGATGAAGGCCCGGCGAATGGTGCGGCCGGTCTCGGAGCGGACGGGGATGTTTTGGAGGTTGGGACGGTCCGACGACAGGCGGCCGGTGGTGGCGGCCATCTGGTTGAACCGGGTGTGGATCCTCCCGTCGGGTCCGATGAGCGGCAGGTAGCCGTCGACGTAGGTGGAGCGCAGCTTCTCGAGCTCGCGGTAACGGAGCAGGGCCTCGATGATCGGGTGGTCCAGCTTCTCCAACACCGAGGCGTCGGTGGAGGGCTTGCCGGTCGAGGTCTTCTTCAGTACCGGGAGCTCCAGCTTCTCGAACAGGACGTGGCGGAGCTGGTCGGTGGAGTTGACGTTGAACGGCTCGCCGGCGATATCGCAGATCTTGGTCTCCAGCTCCGTGAGCTCCCGGCGGAGGTCCTCGCCCATCTCCTCCAGGTACTCCCGGTCCACCCCGATGCCGGCCAGCTCCATCCGTGCCAACACCGGCACCAGCGGCAGCTCGAACCGTTCGAACAGCGGCAGCTCGTCACGGGCCTCCAGCTCTGGCCGCAACCGGTCGGCGAGGCGGGCGATGGCCGTCACTCGGCGACCAGCGGTGTCGAGATCGGGACCGGTGTCGAACGGAAGGGTCCCCTCCTCTATCTCTTCGTCGGGAGACTCCACCTCGATACCGAGGTAGCGGCCGGCCACCTCGCCCAGCTCGTAG
>DATGPZ010000128.1:0-21643 GCA_035304485.1 Acidimicrobiia bacterium
CCCGACAACAACCACTTCTGTCCCGATGACCACGTCACCCGGGGTCAGATGGCCGCCTTCCTGCACCGGGCGTTGGCCGACAACTGATCGCCGAAATCCCGGCAACGTGATGAGCCCGGGTCGCAAGGCCCGGGCTCATCATTTGGCGTTGCCGAACAGCAGAAGCGCTCAGGCGGCGGCCATCTCCTCGAGGATGGGATCGATCTGGGACATGGCGGCCTTCAGGCCCTCGACCACGCCCATCTCCAGCACCTTCTCCATCGCTTCGGTGGACGGATAGACGGAGTGGATGACCATCCGGGTGCCGCCTTCGGTCTCGGAGAGACTGACTTGCATCTTGGGAGAAGGCAGCTCCGTCGAGACGTTGCCGTTCTCATCGGCGAAGGCGTCCTCGACCTCGAGACCGGTGGGAGCATCCACCGTGAACACGTTCCACAGGCCGTAGTAGCGCTGGTTGTCGGGACTTGTCATGTAGTAGAACACCCGACCCCCCGGGCGCAGGTCGTGCTCGGTGACCGTCGCCGGGTACCCGGGAGGGCCCCACCACCGCTCGAGCTTGCGGGGATCGGCCCACAGTTGCCACACCCGGTCGATCGGGGCGTCGAACTCGGAGGTGGCCGTGATCGTGGCCGCCTCGCGGTCGGTGTCGATGGAGAGATTTCTCATCTCGCGTCTCCTTCTTCGTCCTGGGCGAGGATCTCGCCCATCCGGTCGATTCGCTCCAGCCAGAGCGCTTCCAGCTGGTCGAGCAGGAACCGAGCCCGCCGCACCGCCGTCACGTCGGCCGTGACCAGCTGCTCCCGCCCGCGGGGGCGCTTGGTCACCAGGCCGGCCTCCTCGAGCACCGCCACGTGCTTCTGCACCGCGGCGAAGCTCATCGGATACAGCCGGGCCAGCCCCGACACCGAGTACTCCTGGGTCATCGTGCGTCGCACGATGTCGCGCCGGGTGGCATCAGCCAGGGCTCGGAACATACGGTCGTCGGATTCGGAATCCCTACCTACAACCATTTGGTTGTAGGTTATCGAGACTCGGCCACCTCGTCAAGCCCTCGTGCCGGCACGACTCACGAGTTGGAGTGCTGCCAGGAGTCGGACTGTCAGATCGAGACACACCCAGAAACGAAGACGACGCCGACCGCGTCCCGCCGATCCCGACCGCTACACAGCCACCCCTTCAAAGGGCCTCGGCAGCGGTAGGCCCGATCTCGGCGAGATGCAGTCGCTCCGACGCTCGTGTCACGTCGACCCACACGGCTGCCAAGGAGACCTCCTGAGATCAGAAAGGTCTGCCTGACGCTTGTGGCGTCCATCGACGGGGCCGCTTCGAATCCGTTCGCCGGCCCAGAGGCTTGACGAGCACCAGGACCTGTTATATGGTTCATTACTCAAGTAATGAACCATATAACCAGATCGTCCCATGTTCGATGACCGCAGCCCCATCTACCGCCAGATCGCCGAACGGATCGAGGCGGATGTGCTGACGGGCGAGCTGGGACCGGACGAGCAGATCATGTCGACCAACCAGTACGCATCCTTCTACCGCATCAACCCGGCCACCGCCGCCAAGGCGTTCGCCGAGCTAGTGGACGAAGGAATCCTCTACAAGCGCCGCGGGATCGGGATGTTCGTCAGCCCCGATGCCCGCGAGAAGCTGCGCAAGGAACACCGAGCCCGATTCTTCAGCGACGTGGTCGATCCGATGGTGGCCGAGGCCAGAGCCATCGGAGTCGACCTCGACGACGTCATCACCCATATCCGCAAGGCACAGGAAGAAGAGAAATGAACATCGAGGTACACGACGTCACACTCCGCTACGACCGAACGGTGGCCGTCGACGGGATGACATTTCGCCTGGAAGGCCCGGGCATCTTTGGGCTGCTCGGACGCAACGGATCGGGCAAGTCATCCCTGCTCTCGCTGTTGGCCGCCTTCCGACGCCCGAACTCGGGAGAGGTGCTGATCAACGGCATGCCGGTGTTCGAGAACCCGGCGGCCACCTCCCAGGTGTGTCTGATCCGGGAGAGTCCCGACACGGTGGAGCACGGTTGGCCTGCCAACAAGGTCCGCGACGCCCTCGAGCTGGCGAGCAAGACCCGGCCCAATTGGGATTCCGCCTACTCCGACCGCCTCGTAGAGGCCTTCAGGCTTCCCCTGACGATACCGGTCACTGCGCTGTCCAAGGGCCAGCGTGGAGCGCTGGGAGTGACGCTGGGCCTCGCCGCCCGAGCACCCATCACCCTCTTCGACGAGTCGTACCTGGGCATGGACGCTCCCTCCCGGTATGCGTTCTACGACGAGCTGCTGTCAGAGCTGATCGATCACCCGCGCATGTTCGTCGTCTCCACCCACCTGATCGAGGAGGTGAGCCGCCTGCTGCAGGAGGTGGTGATCATCGACCAGGGTCGCCTCGTAATGCACGACGAGAAGGAGGCGCTGGAGGCGCGTGGCGCCACCGTGATAGGCCCGGCCCTAGAGGTCGACCGTGTCACCGCAGGGCTCGAGATCCTCGGCGAGAGGTCGTTGGGGTCGACCAAGTCGGTCGCCGTCTACGGCGACCTCGACCCCGAGATGCTGCTCTCGGCCAAGGAGGCCGGGCTAGAGGTCGGCGCTCTCCCCCTCCAGGACCTCTTCGTCCATCTGACTGCAAGGAGCACCGAATGACTTCGATAGCAATGGAGCGATCCCGAACCCTTCGCCGGCACTTCGCCTCCGAATTGGTGGGCGTCCCCGTGGTGTTGGCGGTACTGATGGTCGGAACCGGGGTGGTAGTCGGCCTCGTGGCCATCCTCGGATCGGGTGACATCCGGGTGAGCGGCTGGGAGGCAGCCTCTCAAGTAGCCCGTTGGTACGCCGGCACCGTCGGCGTCTACGCCACCGCCGTCCACCTGCCGCTCTACATCGCGCATGGTTTCACTCGGCGTGAGTTTCTGGGGCGCTTGCCGCTCTTCCTGGTCGGCTTCGCCGCCACATTCGCTGTCTTCATGACCCTGGGCTACTTCCTGGAGGGAGCGATCTACGACGCCTTCGGGTGGGAGCACGGTTTGAACGAGAGCCATCTGTACGCCACACCGGACTCCTACGGCCCGATCTGGATCGAGTACGCGCTCATCGGAGCGGTTTGGTCCGCCGCCGGAACGTTCATCGGCGGTGCCTTCTACCGTCAACCCTTTCTCGGGCTGCTGCTCGTGCCTGTCGCCATATCCATGATCGGCCTGGTCGAGGTCAGCGCCGGTCCCGGTTATGTCGGTCCGTTCACACTGCTGGGGAACTGGTCTCTCCTGGAGAGCCTCTCCGACGACCCGACGGCCGGCGCAGCGACGCTGGCAACATCGGTGAGCGTCGTAGCGGCCATGGGCCTCATGTGGGTCGTCGCCAAGGATCTGCCGATTCGGACAAGAAAGGGCTGACGGCGGTGCCACTGCGGTCCGTTCCAACAAAGCTGACCGAACGTGGAGGAGGGCAGCCACCGGTAAGGTGACTCAAGTATCTGATCCACCCGGTCAGTAGATGGCGGCTGCGATCACCCGGTCGTCTCGGAACTCGAGGTTGATCCGATCGTTGCGCAGGTCGTCGGTGACAGGAAAGCACTCACCGTCCCTTCCCACCTCCCGCACCTGCAGGTTCCGCTCCGCCGCCAAGTCCCGGGCCTCCTCTTCGGTGAGACCGACGAAGTCAGGTTGAGCGCCGTCGTCGATCGGCTGGATGCACTGCGGCTCGGCGAGAGGTTCTGAGGCGGTGGTTTCGGTGCCGTCGTCTCCAGCACAGGCCACCACGATCAGGGAGACGAACACGAGGAGAAGGATCGATCTCATCGTCCGGAGCCTAAGAGGGCTAGCACGGCTAGTCGGTTGCCTCCATCAGTGCCAGGAGCTTGGTGGTGGTGCTCCAACTGCGGATGGTCATCAGCTTGTACTCGGGGGTACCGATCATCTTGCTCATCTTGCTCTGGGTGCGGCGGGCGCTGAGGCGAGCGAAGTAGATCACACCGCTTCCTTCCCAGCCCTGGTCGACCCCTTCTCTCAGCTCCACCACTCCCATCGCCTTCCGAGGCGTGAGGGGTCGCTTGAGGAAGACGACGTCCGAGTGATAGAGGTCGGGTTCTCGGCCGAAGCCGTCGGGCGCCTTGTCGACGACGTTCTTCAGCTGACGATGAGAGCGGACGACGACCACCAGATCCATGCCGAAGCGGCTCTCGAGGGCTTGTTCGATCGAGTCCTCGAGGCCTTGGGGGTCGGCGTCGGTTTCGAACAGGACGTTGCCCGAGTTGATGTAGGTGCGCACATTCTCGTAGCCGGCGTCCTCGAATGTCTGGCGCAAGTCGGCCATGGCGACCTTGTTCTTGCCACCGACGTTGATCCCTCTCAGGAGAGCGACGTACTTCCCACTACTCATTCAACGCTCCGCACCCTAGGGCATTCTTAAGACCGAAACGGGGCGCGAAACGCCCCGTTTCGGCCTAGAGAACGCGTCTTCAGGGAAGAGCGCGGATCAGGAACGATGACATCTCCCCGCGTGACACGGGCTCGTCCGGGCAGAACCTCGTGTTCTCCGGCGGATTGCAACCGCGGGTGATTCCGGCGGCCGCCAAAGCGTTGATGTCCCGCTCGAACTCCGAATCCCCGTCGTCGTCGAACGCATCATCGTCCGAACCCGGCAGACCCAACGCCCGCACCAAGAACGCCGCCATCTGACCCCGAGTCACCGAATCATCAGGGCAGAACCGCGAGTTCACAGGTGGATTGCAACCACGAGTGATATCGCGACCCGCCAGGGCCTCGATGTCGCCCTCGTGGACCGAATGGTCGTCGTCGATGAAACGCCCCGACTCGTCACCGACCACCTTCACCACGGTGAGATCGTCCGGCTGGACCGACTCCGCCGGGGTCTCGTCCACCGCCAGCAACAGGCTGCCGTCGTGAGCGACCGCGGCGATCCCATACATCCAGGCATCTAGACCGGTATCGATCGTGCCGCCATCTTCACCGTCGGGGGTGACGAGACGGATCACGAACGCCGCATCCGGTCCCGTGTTGTAGGCGACCGCCACCTCTCCGGTGCGGAGTCCGGCCAGATGCACCGGCCCCCCGACCTCATCATCCGACAGGCCCGGGTTGTCGAAGTTCGGATCCAACGTCCCGTTCGGGAGGAACCGGTACGTATGGAAATCGTGGACGTCCTCTCCGGTGGGAACCTGGAGGACGACCATCACTCCACCGTCGGCCGTGGACGTCGAGTCCACCGCGTAGATCTCATCGGCGGAGGCGAGGTTGATCGTGGACGCGACACCGGTGTCGTCGAACGTGACGACATGGACCGTATCGCCGGCGAAGTCGCTGGTCAGAACCACCGCCAGATAGCCGCCGTCGATCGCATGCACCCCGGTGGCCACCATCAGATCGGCTTCGCCCTCTTCATCACTGAGCAACGACACCACGCCCTCCTCGCCGAAGGAGGGATCCACGTTTCCGTCCGAATCCAAACGTGCCGCCCAGGCTGTGTCGGGCTGAGGCCCGACCAGGCCGCCGACGACGACCGCCCCATCGTCGGCAACGACACCCGACGGGATGGCGCCCTCGACGGGGACGGAAGCAATTCCGTCCGTACCGAAGGAATCGTCGAGTGCGCCGGAGGTGTCGTAGCGACTGACTACCGCCGATCCGGTGCTTCGTCCGGCGACGTAGACGTAGCCGTCGGGACCGAAGGCGACTTCCGACGGGCTGTCGAACTCGAGATCTGCGACCTCGGCTCCGTCGGCCGACACCAGGGCGCCGAAACCCGACTCGGCATCACCGGCGATGCTGATCACGGCGTGTCCGGCGAGATCTGAAACGAAGTCGACCACGCCGACACTCTCTGTCACGGATTCGATCGGCGCTCGACCGTCCTCTCCATAGTCGGTGACCACGTCACCCGGGTCCGCCACCACCGTGAGCGGAACCGCTACGAGCAGAGCCGAAACGATCCACGCGAGCTTGCGCATTGCTGCCCCCTTTCTCGGTGAACCGGCGCTCACCATATTTCGCTACCTATCGTTGTGCACAGCTGACGGCCAGAGCATGTCCGGAAATGTCGGATCACGGTCCGTGTGGTTTCTCCAATCCGATACGGGCGTTTCACCTCCAGTGCCGACTGCCCAGAGGACCGGAGGCATCCGATTGCGATCCAATGAGACCCCACAATTACGCCGAGACCAAGACGCCCGTGTTGGACTCACGGACGCCTCGCCTGTGTTCTGCTCGATCCGCTCTATTCGGCTCGTGGTTTGAAGGTGAGAGCGTGCGCCAGATCCAGGCGCGGCTGGAAGAGGCCGGTATCGAGATCGAAACCCCGGTCGATGCTTCCGCCGCCGACAGCGGACCGGCCTAAAAGAGCTGGCCGAACTCGACGCAACCAGATCCTCATCTCGACCAGTTCTTTTGAACCGTCCCTCTGCGTGTCATAGGCATCGGATACGTTGTCGGCCACTGACCACGAAAGGGGCACCTGCTTGAAACTGTTCGTCGCCGCCGAGCGCCAACCCGGAGACACCTTCGACACCATTCCCGGGGAACTGGTCCGCTTCCCGGTCACCATCTGCGAGTCGCTCGACTGCCACTGCGACCAGGTCATGCATGGTCTCGTCAGCCACCGGCCGACACCCGCCGTGATGGTGCGTGAGCTGGCCATCGAGGCTGCAACCTTCACGGAACTGCTCGGCGAGTCGCTGGCCGACGAGGGCCGGGAGGTGGAGGCGACGTGGCTGGAGGAGTACGCCGCCACCCACCTGGAGACCGCCGCCTTCCTTCCGACCGAAGAGCCGATGATGCTCTGTCACTTCGCCCCGGTCGACCCGCAGGGCTGCTCCCCACCGAGCACGGGATGAGTGACCCAAGTGCGCAGGTCCTCCAGATGGCGAGGCCTGGAAGGCCATGACGTTTCGACTAGCTTGTCGGACTGGTGGGTCTGCAGATAAGTCTGTTCGGGTCGGTGGCGATCGACATCGATGGAATCCGATACGACGGTTGGCCGCGTCCGGCTGCCCGCCGAATGGTCGCCCTGCTGGCATTGGCGCCCGATCGGGCGATGAGCCGGGAGGCACTCGTCGAGCATCTGTTCGCGCACCTTCCCCGCGACCGGGGGCTGCGCAACGTGTCCAAGGCCCTCAGCCAGGCGCGGACGGTGCTGGGTCCCGACCTACTGGCAGCCGATTCCGGGACCATCCGCCTGGTCGGTGAGGTGTCGACCGACCTCGAGGACGCCCAGGCAACACTGCGAAATCTGGACGACCCGGAGGCGGTACGGGCCGCTCTGACGGCGGCGCCCGACCTGCTCCTAGAGGACATGTACGAGGAGTGGGCCCAGCCCTATCGATGGGAACTGGAAGCCCTGGCCCGCCGGGCCGCCCTCGAGCTCGCCCGGCTCACCGACCACGAGGACGACTGGAATCGGGTTGCCGTCCTGATGCCGCGCCAGGAGGAAGCGTGGCTGTCGCTAGTGCGTCACGCCTCCGTGCGGGGTCGAGCCGGAGTCACAGAAGTCCTCAACCGGTGTCGCCTGGCCGGAGCCCGAGACGGCTACGACCACATTCCTGAAGCGGTCGAGACCGAGGCTCGAGAGCTCCTCTCGCAGCTGGGAGCCGAAACCCACACGGTGACAGTGGGCCGGGACCGCGAACTCGACCAAATCATCGAGGCGCTCGAACGGAGAGTGCCGACCCTCCTCGTGGGCACCGCCGGGGTGGGCAAGACCCATTTGCTCCGACTGGCAGTCGAGTGGGCGCACAGCAGGGGGCGACCGGTGGCATTCGGTACTTCCTCGCCCGACGACGCCCTGCATCCCTTCTCGGCCCTCCGCGCAGCGATCGGCCCACTACCCGCCGAGCTGCCACCCTTCCTAGCGGGAGCGGAGGCTGCTGCCGAGGCGGGGCCTGCCCAGATGGCGGCGGAGACCGTGTCGATGTTGAAGTCGCTGCCCGTCCCTCCCCTGGTCGTCCTCGACGACGCGCAGTGGGCCGACCCAGCCCTGAAAGCGATGCTCACCCCTCTCGCCGCCCATGCCTGCGTCCACTCTCTGCCTTTGCTGGTGGCCGCTCGGTCCGACGAACCGAGTCATCCCGTCCCAGCCTGGCCTTCTGAGGGGGCGGTGATCGCCCTCGAAGAGCTGTCGGGAAAGGATGCAGCCGTACTCGCCCGTCGGCTACTCGGGACGGAGAGTGCCGTGGATCCGGTGGCGTCCGAGAGTCTGGCTCGATCGCTCGCCCAGCGCTCGGGAGGCAACCCGTTCTTCCTCACCGAACTGGTCCGCGCCGCATCCACCGGTGAGCGACCAGGAGAGAACGAGCCGGTGCCTGAGCGAATCGGCGCCTTGATCAGAGGCCGGATCGCTGGGCTGGATCCCGACGCCACCCGGTTGGTTCGCCTCATTGCCCTGGCTGACGACCATGCCGGGAACGACCTCGTCAACGACGTCGGCGCCAGCGGCGATGTCCTGATCCGACTGCGCGACCGGGGCGTCGTCGCACCCAATGCCATTCAGCTGACCCATCCGCTGTTGCGTGACTACGTGGTCGGCTCCATGTCCCCGGAAGAACGCCGCGACACCCACCTCCAAATCGCCGATTACTTGACACGGGCTGCCGAGCGCGTGGGCAGGCCCGATTTGAGAGCGGCTGCGGGCGCCCACCGGCTCGCCGCCTACGAGGCTGCCCCCGCCGCTGACCTGGCGGAATCGGCACTGGAAGGTGCGCTGGTGGCGGGAGCGGCCGCCGCTCGTTCCTATGCAGCGCCGTCGGTGATTCGGATCCTCGAGCCGGCGTACAACATCTATCGCCGGTTGGCACCGGAACGACGCCAGGCCCTGGCGTCGTCGATGGCAGCCAGAATCCTCGACCTGGGCGAAGCATGGCGTCTCCAGGGTGACGAAGAACAGGCGGAGATCTGGTTCCACCGAGCCCTCGACATCGCCGACCGACCCCTCGACCGGGCGCACTGCTACCGAGCATTGGCGTGGCTCCCCTATCGCCGAGGAGACATGGCCGGTGCCGGCGCTGTCCTGGGCCTCGGGATGGCCGACATCGACGACGAGTTGGCGCACGCCGTTCTCGAGGCCGAGCTCGCCTGGACCTGGCATCGGCAGGGTCGCCGTGCTGACGCCTACGAACCTCTGCTGCGGGCAACCGAGCTGATGGAGGACGCCGGCGCTTGGACCGACGCCATTCGCGGCCTCGACTACCTCGGCATGACTCTGATCGGGTTGGGTCGGAGCGAGGAGGGCCGCCAGGTACTGGAACGAGCCCTGGTGCTCAACGGATCTAGCAGTGCGCGTCGCCGGGGCATCCTTCTCATGCATCGGGCCACATGCCTGAACCATCTGGACCGAACCGACGAGGCCCTGGTGTCGGTGCAAGATGGGAGGCGCATCCTCGAGAACCTCGGCGACCCCTACCTCCTCTCGGTCAGCTATTGGGTGGAGGCCGAAATCCGTGACAATCGGGGCGAACCTGGCGAGGCCATCGCCGCTCGACAGCGGGAGCTCGAGCTCCTCAGCGGATCGAACCCCCACCACGCCGAGGCCGCCCGCCGCCACATCGACGAATTGCAGCGCCAGGGACACGGGAGCGGGAACACCGCGGGAACACTCATCGGATAGCTTCTCACCGTCCCGGCCAGGCCCGGGGCGGAAAGGAGAGTTGGGTGTCCCATCACGAGACCGCCCGGGTTCTGGAGGCATACGCCTCCGCCCACGACCCGGGCCATATCGCCCCCAATGCTGTGTTCGAGGATCTCGCCTCGGGCCAGAAGTACGTGGGACGAGAGGCGATCAACAGCATGCTCGATCACGTGTACCGGGTCGCTTTCGACGCTAGAGCCGAGATCCGGAGGACCACCGTCGGCGATGGCAATGCGGTCCTCGAAGCCGACTTCGTTGGACGCCACCTCGCCGAATTCGCCGGTGTGGCCGCCACGGGCCGGGACGTACGGGTTCCGCTGGTGGTGTCCTATGACATCTCCGAGGGCATGATCCAGGGAGCGCGCATCTACTTCATGGCGTCCCGCTTCTATCAGCAGGTAGGTGTGGCATGAGACGACGATCCTTGAACCGCGCCTTGGCGGCTCTGACGACGATGGCGCTGTTGGTTTCGACCTCGACGGCATCCGCCGCCGGAGAGCGCTTCGACGACGTCGGGCCCGGCCACACCTTCGCCGGCGAGATCGATTGGCTGGCCGAGCAAGGCATCACCCGCGGCTGCAACCCGCCCGACAACAACCGGTTCTGTCCCGACGATCCTGTAACCCGTGGCCAGATGGCGGCGTTCCTGGGCCGGGCGCTGGGCCTGACCGACCCCGGCGACACGGAGTTCATCGACGACGATACGAGCGTCTTCGAAGGAGACATCGAGCGACTCGCTGCCGCAGGAATCACCCGCGGATGCAACCCGCCCGAGAACAACCGGTTCTGCCCGGACGATCCTGTGACCCGTGGCCAGATGGCGGCGTTCCTGCATCGGGCCCTTCCCGACCTCGAGCTGGGCGACCCGACGGAATTCGTCGACGACGACGGTTCGGTGTTCGAGGACGACATCGAATGGCTGGCCGCCACTGGCGTGACCAGAGGATGCAACCCGCCCGAAAACAACCGGTTCTGCCCTGATGACCCGGTCACACGGGGGCAGATGGGCGCCTTCCTCTATCGGGCGATCGCCGACGGGGGCGTGTCACCCGAACCCGAACCCGAACCCGAACCCGACCCTGATCCCGATCCGGACCCGGAACCGGAGTACGACTCGCCGGAGCTCATCAGCGTCCGCCTCTCGGGTCTGCCCTCCAAGCAGAGCTCTTTGAATCCCTCCGTGACGGCCGACGGACGGTACGTGGCGTTCACATCCTGGCTCGATGACCTGGTGCCCAACGACACCAACGAGTGGTCGGACACGTTCGTTCGTGACCGTCTCACGGGCACTACCGAACGGGTGAGCGTCGCGTCGGACGGTGAGGAAGGCGACTGGTGGTCGGATGACCAGCTCGGTGCGCCTGGAATCTCCGACGACGGCCGATATGTGGTGTTCGTTTCGCACGCCACCAACCTGGTCGACGGAGATACGAACGGTCATCCCGACATCTTCCTGCACGATCGAACGACCAAGATGACGACCAGGGTCAGTGTCGACTCGGAAGGCAACCAAGCGAACGGAATCTCTCGGGATCCCGCGATATCGGGGAACGGCCGCTACGTGGTGTACTCGTCTTCAGCCAGCAATCTGGTCCCGGGCGACACCAACGACCGCATGGACGTCTTCAGGTATGACCGTGTGACGGGAACCACGACCCGAGTGAGTCTTGCCCACAACGGAACCCAGCTCACCAGCAACGCCAGCGATCCGGACATCTCGGCCGACGGAACCAAGGTGACCTTCGCCTCGGTCGCGTCGAACGTGGTCCTGGGGGACACGAACGGCCAGAACGACGTCTTCGTGCGTGACATCACGTCCGGCACCAACACCTTGGTCAGCATCTCCGAGGGCGGCACGCAGGGCAACAACAACTCTTACCTCCCTGCCATTTCAGCGGACGGCACTCACGTGGCATTCCTGTCGCCGGGAAGGTTCGGGCCTGGAGTGGACGACAACTTGATCCAGATCTGGCTGAAGAATCTCGCGACGAAGGAGTTGTCGCTGGTCAGCGTCGCCCCCGACGGCGTCACTCGCGGGACGGAGAACAGCTGGGGCCCGTCGGTGTCCAATGGGGGCAAATACGTGGGGTTCTCATCCTCGGCGCCCAATCTGGTCTCGGACGACACGAACGAGGCGGCGGACGTGTTCGTGCGCGATATGGAGACCGGGGTCACCAAACGAGTTTCGCTGACGTGGGAGGGCCTGGAGTCACCGAGGTACGACATCACCCACACCACCGACATCACTCCGGACGGTAGGTGGGTGGTCTTCGCCAGCGGTCTGGAGCTGGTACCGGGGGACGATCCCCAAGGCTGGCCCGACATATTCGCCGTCGCCGTCGAATAGAACCTGTGCGTGAGGGGCGGCCTATGGCCGCCCCTCACGCACCCAGCACATCTGCCGGCCTGGGGAGTAACCGCTACTGGGATCCCGGCAGTGCTCGGAGAGCCTCGAGCAATTCCCGGGACGCTGCCTCGTCGAGGATCTCGAACGAAGCCTGGACTCGCCGATCGGTGTGTTCCTCGATCTCTTCCCCCAGTTGGGTCCCCTCCGCGGTGGGGGCCAGCGGGTCCCGGGTGACGTAGCCGGCGGTGACCAGCTCATCGATTCCGTTCACTTCCGTATCGAGGTCGACCCCTCCACAGGGTCATCCCACCACCGCCGGAGCCGACCGCCCCGAGACGACCAATGCCTCGGCGTGGTCGTGCTGGCGGAGAAGCGGAGGTCGGTGAGGAGGGTATGGAGTGCCAAAGGCGGGTCGTCAGGCAGCGGCTACTCGCGGTGGGCTACCACCACGAGGTGCTCCGGTGAGGCGGCCTGACTCACCGTCCGGCAGGGTCGAGTGACGACGGCGACCTGACCGGCGTAGTCTTCCCACATCTCGCGGGCGGTCGCTCCGAGAGCGGACAGGGGCTCCTCGAGTACTTCCCGTATCGAATCGGCGGCAGCCGGCTTCTCACCACGAGGTTCGACGTAACCGCCGGACTCGAGCTCGGCCAGCCAGGCGTCGATGTCTTCCAGGGGCGGTAGCGCATTTGGAGGCTGATCAGGCCGGGCGTCAAACGGTGAGTGTCTGACATGTGTTGGTCTGAGGCCGATGCCAGGGACGGCTCCCGGTGCCTTGCGAGATGGCAAAACGTTGAGAAGTGCTTGACTGGATGGGTTGAGTCGTAGGGAACTCGTTGAAGATATAGGAAGGAAGTGTCATGGCCGCAGCGGCTACCGCCCGCCGAGCCACCAAGATCTACGGAAGCGGCGACACCGCCGTCGTCGCCCTGGACGAGGTGGATCTCGAGCTCGAAGCGGGCCGATTCACCTCGATCATGGGCCCGTCGGGTTCGGGGAAGTCGACGCTCATGCACTGCCTGGCCGGGCTCGATCGGCTCACCTCGGGCCAGGCGCTGATCGGCGACACCGACCTGGCGACCCTGTCCGACGACGAGCTCACGCGGTTGCGACGTGATCGAGTCGGATTCGTGTTCCAGGCCTTCAACCTCATCCCCACTCTCACGGCCGGCGAGAACATCGACCTGCCCGCTCGCATAGCCCGCGCCGAACTCGACCATGACTGGCGCAACCAGGTCATCGAGATCCTCGCCCTCGGAGACCGGCTCGACCACCGGCCGACGGAGTTGTCCGGAGGCCAGCAGCAGCGAGTGGCCGCTGCCCGTGCCCTGGTACGCCGCCCCGAGATCGTCTTCGCCGACGAACCGTCGGGCAACCTCGACACCAACTCGGCCGCCGAGCTCTTGGGCTTCATGCGGAGGGCGGTCGACGAGTTCGGACAGACCATCGTCATGGTGACCCACGACCCGACGGCCGCCGCCTACAGCGACCGGGTCGTCTTCCTGCGGGATGGGAAACCGGTCGACGAGCTGTACTCCCCGACGGTCGAGTCGATCCTCGATCGGTTGAAGGCGTTGGAGGCCTGAGTGCTGCGAATCGCACTCCGCAATCTGGGGGACCACAAGCTGCGCAGCCTGCTGCTTGGCCTGGCGATCGTCGCCGGAGTCGGCTTCGTGACTGCCGCCTACGTCTTCACCGACTCGCTCAGCGCCGCCTTTCGCCAGGCCTTCGCGGCCGGATCGGACACGGTCGACGTCAGGATCACTCCCGCTGAGAGCGAGAACGGGGGCATGGAGGCGTTTCCCCGAATCCCCGCCGACGTGATCGAGGAGGTGGCCGCCACCGACGGGGTGGAGGCCGCCGTCCCCTACCTGGAAGGCTTCGTCACCATCGTCCGGGAGGAAGAGGATCCCAATCCGTTCGGACCGCCCGATTTCGGGATGAGTTGGACCGGTACGGGTCCGTTCGAGATCATCGAGGGACGGGAGCCGCGCGGCGAGGGCGAGGCGATGCTGGATGCTTCCACCGCTGAGACCGAAGGCCTGGCCGTGGGCGACGAGCTACGCGTGGCCGGGCCGGGAAGGGCTCAGGAGTTCACGATCGTGGGCACGTTCGGCTTCCAGGGGGGCGGCGGTTTCGGTGGAGCCTCGTTCGTCGCTCTCACCTACGACCAGGCTGCCCAGCTGCTCGAAGTCGAGAACCAGCTCACCGCCATCGACGTCACGCTCTCCGAGGGTGCCGACCTCGAAACGGTGTTGGCCGATCTCGACTCCAGGCTGCCCGACGACGTCGACGCCGTCGATGCCCGGGAAGCCGCAGCCGAACAGGCGGCGGAACTGGAGGAAGGCCTCTCGTTCTTCAACACGTTCTTGCTGGTCTTCGGTGCCATCGCCCTGGTGGTGGGCGCCTTCGTCGTCTACAACGCGTTCCGGGTGGTAGTCGCCCAGCGAGGAAGAGAGCTCGCCCTTCTCCGCATCCTCGGCACCACCCGCGGCCAACTCACCCGCTCGGTTCTCGCCGAGGCGGTGATCGTCGGAGCGGTGGCGTCGGCGGTGGGTGTCGGCGTGGGGGTGTTGTTGGCGATCGGAATCCGCTCCCTGCTGGCCAGCTTCGGCGGCGACCTGCCCGATGCCGGTCTGGTCGTCTCGACCCGCACCGTCGTGGTCGGGATAGTGGTCGGGATGATCACGACCCTCGGATCGGCATTGGTGCCCGCCCTCCGCACGGCGCGGATTGCACCGATGGAGGCGTTGCGAGACCAACCCGAGCTGCGGCCGGTCAAGCCGTGGTGGGCGTGGATCGGCGGCGTCATTCTGGCCGGATCCGTGGCCCTGGTCGTCACTGGCGTGCGCCGGGCCGGTGACCAGGCGGCCATCAGCGGAGAGACCGGACCCCTGATCCTGATCGGAATCGGCTGTGTGGTGGCCTTCGTCGGGCTGTTCCTCGTCGCTCGGGCGCTCTCCCGCCCCGTCATCGGGCTGCTGGGAAGTTTCGCCCGCTCGACCGCTGCCCAACTCGGACGGGAGAACGCCCGCCGAACGCCTCGTCGCACCGCCGTGACCGCCTCGTCGCTGATGATCGGCCTGGGCCTGGTTGCGACCGTGGCGGTGCTGTCTCGCTCGGTCGAGGACACCATCCTGACGGCCATCGAAGACGCCTTTCCCGCCGATGCAGTGATCACCGCGGCCGGCTTCGACCCGGCCGGGGGCGTGTCGCCCGAGGTGGCGGATCTCGCCCGGACAGTTCCCGAGGTGGAGGCGGTCGGCCGGCTCAACGCCGTTCAGGCCCGAGTAGAGGGTGTCGGCGACATGCTCGCCGTCGGGGTAGAGCCCGACACGGTCGACGTGGCCATCGGCACCTTCGACGACGTCGAAGGGAGCTGGGACCGGCTGGGACCGGAGACGGTGGCCGTGCAGCGGATCGAAGCCGACGCCCGCGGCTACTCGCTGGGCGACACCCTCGACGTCACCATCGGCGGCGAGACGTATCCGGTCGAGATCGTGGCGATTTTCGACTTCGCCGGCGGAGTATCCGACGCCCAGTCCTACTACCTCGCCTACGACTGGGTGGCTTCGTTCCAGGACTCGCCCCGCGACTTCACGGTGACCGTGACCCTCGACCCGGAGGCGAACCTCGACGAGGCGATGGAAGCCCTTCAAGACGCCTTGGCCGAGTTCCCGTCCATCCAGGTAACCAGTGTCTCCCAACTGGCCGACCAGGTGCGCTCCGGTCTCAATGCCGTGGTCGGCATGGTGGCCGGGCTTCTCCTCATGTCGGTGGTGGTGGCGGTGGTCGGCATCGTCCTGACCCTCTACCTGGCGGTCCACGAGCGCACCCGCGAGACCGGGATGCTGCGGGCGGTGGGTATGACCCGACGCCAGGTGCGACGCATGATCCGGTTCGAATCGGTGATGATCGCCGTGTTCGGAACCCTCCTCGGTCTCGCCCTGGGCCTCTTCTGCGGCTGGGCCCTGGCCATCGGGGTGGTGGGTGAAGGCGTGTCCCTATCTGTCCCCTGGCTGTGGGTGGCGGCAGGCCTGCTGGGAGCCGTGATCGCAGGGGTGGCGGCGGCGGTGATACCCGCCCGGCGGGCGGCCAGGCTGGACGTCCTCCAGGCAATCGCCTACGAATAGACCCGATCATCGAGCCGCCCGAAGAAAAACAGACGACGACCGATCAGTTCGCCGGCTCCCGGACGTATATACATCGACGGCTGAAAGGCAGGGAGTATGGAAGCCACGACCGGGACCGAACGAGTCCGTTCCGCCGACGGGACCACCATCGCTTTCGAACGATCCGGCAGCGGCCCGGCGGTGATTCTGGTGGACGGTGCCAGTTGCTGGCGGGAGATGGGGCCGATGCGGCCGATCGCCGAGCAACTCTCCGGCGACGTGACCGCCGTCGCCTACGACCGCCGCGGGCGGGGAGAAAGCACCGACACGAAACCCTACGCGATCGAGCGAGAGGTAGAAGACCTGGCTGCACTCATCGAGGCAGTAGGGGGAAGCGCCGCCCTGTTCGGGGTCTCGTCGGGCGCGTTGCTGGCGATTCAGGCGGCTGCCGCCGGTTTGCCGGTCACCCGCCTGGTCTTGATGGAACCGCCCCTCGGCGACGACCCGGAAGAGCAACGGAAGTTCGTCGCGGAACTCGCCACACTGACCGATGCCGGAAAGAACCGTGAGGCGGTGCAGCACTTCCAGCGCTCGATCGGGATCCCCGAGGAGATGCTGGCCCAAATGGAGGGCATGTTGCCGATGCTCGAGCCGATCGCCCCGACCCTGGTCTACGACAGCACGATCAGCGCCGAGACAGATTCCGGCGTCGTTTCCCGGGTCGGCCAGCCCGCCCTCGTGCTCCACAGCCAAGGCAGCCCGGACAATCTCGTCAGGTGGGCGCAGGCGGTGACCCATGCTCTCCCGAACGGCGAACTTCGCGCATATGCCGGCGGATGGCACGGGATCGAAGACGACAGGATGCTTCCGGATCTGGTGGAATTCCTCACCGAAGGGTGAGGAGCATCAGCCACTGGCCGGATTGTCCGCGGTGGATGCCACCCGGCGCAGACGGAGGGCCTGGTCGACTCCATAGAGGCGCTGCAGGAAGCGGTCGACACCGCTCGTGTGGGTGTCGATCGCCGCGGAAGGCACCACCTCGGGGTCGTCGACCCGAAACGTCTCGCCCTCGTAGACCAACTCGGCCCCACCTTCGGCCATCACGTTCTTGAACCAATCAGGGCTGGTGCCATAGGGCAGGGCGACGAACAGACCCTCGTCGGTCTCGACCACACCGACCGGTGTCTCGTAAAGAGTTCCGGTCCGCCGACCCACGTGGCGGACCACGGCGGCGTACGCCCCCGGTTGGCCGGCGGTACGCATCTGGCGGGGGTTCATGAGGCGGGTGAACTTCCGGATCGCCTTCACCCCCGGCTCCCACCCGGTTCGCATCGAGAGCACCTGAAAGGAGAGGACCGCCACCACCAACCCGACCAGTCCCCCTCCCAACCACAGGATCCAACCCATTGCCTCCGTCCTTTCTTACGACGTAAGTATTACGGCGTAAGGTACAAGCGTACGACGTAAGGTGTCAAGTGGGTCGGGGATTCAAAGGCTTACGAGGTAAGGTTCGCGGGATGGCGACCAGCGATGCCCGCAGACCACGGCTGAGTCGGGAAAAGGTGTTGGAAACCGCCATCGACCTCGCCGACCGGAAGGGCCTCGACGCCGTCACCATGCGCAACCTGGCGGCGGAGTTGGGCGTCGAGGCGATGTCGCTCTACTACCACGTCGCCAACAAGGACGAGCTGCTCGACGCCATGATCGAGACGGTCATGGAGGAGATCAACACCGCCGTGTCGACGATCACGACCGACGACGACGCCGGCTGGAAAGCCACCCTCCGGCAGCGGATTCTCACCGCCCGCTCCGTCTTGTTGCGGCATCCGTGGGCACCGACCCTGTTCGAGACCCGGGCGCTGATGACACCACCCGTCATCACCTACTTCGATGCCGTCTTGGGTCTGTTGCGTGAGGGCGGGCTGTCGTACGATCTCGCCCACCACGGCATGCACGCCCTCGGCAGCCGCGCTCTCGGCTTCACTCAGGAGCTGTTCCAACCCGACGGCCAGGAGACCGACGAGGAGACGGAAGCGGCGCTGATGGCGATGGCGGATCGGTTCCCGCACCTGACGGGGATGATGGCGGAGGTCGCCCACAACGACGCCGACTCCACTCTCGGGTGGTGCGACGACCAGGCCGAATTCGAGTTCGGGCTCGACCTCATCCTCGATGGATTGGAGCGTCTGGCGGAACCGTCCCGCCGCTGAAGCGACGCTCACACGACCTCGAACAACTCCCACTCGTCGGGGATCCCCTTCAGACGGTGACGTCCCCGGCCGTCGAATTGGAATCCGCTGCCGGCCACGAGGTCCTTGACGGTTCGCGACACGAGGACCCTGCCCTCACCGGCCAAAGCGGCGATCCGCGCTGCCGTATGAACGGTGAGGCCAGCGACGTCGTCGCCCACGATCTCCACCTCGCCGGTGTGGAGACCGCACCGCACGGAGACACCCAGATCGAGGAGGCCCGTCACCACCGCCTGCGCGCAGTGGATCGCTCGGGCAGGCCCATCGAATGTAGCGAGGAAACCGTCGCCGGTCGTGTTCACCTCCCGGCCGTTCCAGCGGTTCAGGGCCCGGCGCACGACGGCGTGGTGGCGTTCCAGGAGCTCGGACCAGGCCCGGTCTCCCATCTCGACGGCGCGCTCGGTGGAGGCGACGATGTCTGTGAACATCACGGTCACGAGCACCCGGTTTCCGACCGGTGCCGGGCGATGTCCGGTCACGAACTCTTCGATCTCGGCGAGCAGAGGCTCGGTGTCACCCGCCCAGAAGAAGTGGTCCGCCCCGTCGAGTTCGACGAGGCGTGCTCGGGGGATCCGGGAGGCGATGTAGCGGCCCTCCTCGACGGCGACGTCCTTGTCGCCGACCCGGTACAAGAGAAGTGTGGGCACCTGGATCGACGAGAGGATGGGAGTCACGTCCATCTCCGTGTTCATCCTCAACAGCGTTGCCGCCGCCCGAGGGCTGGCCGACAGACGGAAATATCGCTCGGCCCACTGGACGAAGGCGGAGTCGTCGCTCCGGGATGGCGCCAGGATCTCGAGTGGCGTCGAACGGGGCCACGAGGTCTCGACGGCGTCGATCTCTCGCTGACGATCCATGGGTGTCGGAGCCCACGGATAGTCGTCGCTTCGGATCCGGCGGGCGTAGGAGCCCGTGAGGACGAGAGAGTTCGTCCGCTGCGGGTAGGTGGCGGCGAAGAGCATGCACATGTTGCCGCCTTCGGAATGCCCGAAGAGAGTGGCACGCTCGGAGCCCACCGCGTCCATCACCGCCCGTACGTCGTCCATCCGCTCCTCGAGGGTGGGAAGCGAGTCGAGGTCGACGGGATCCGACAGTCCCGTGCCGCGCTTGTCGAAGATGATCAAGCGGGCGAACGAAGCCAGCCGGTCGAGGAATCGAGCCAGCCCCGGGTCGTCCCACATCACTTCGATGTTCGACACCCAACCGGGCACGTACACGAGGTCTGTGGCCCCCGAACCCACCACCTGATACGCGATGTGAACGTCGCCGCTGCGGGCGTAGTTGGTAGCGGGCATGTAGGAATCGATGCTACGTCGCCCCTATCGACCGTGAGCCTCAGCCCGCGGCGTCGGGCGAATCGGCGAGTACGACGGCCGACCCGTCGGCCCATTTCCGGACCACCTCCATCGCCGCTTCCTCGATGGCGATGTGACGGAGGGGATCTGAGTGACCCGTGACCAGCGTGGCCACCGCGGTGGCGAACAGCTCGGCCGGAGTCGACTCCCAGGCCTCGCCTTGCTCCCAGGGCTCGTCGGTCCCCTGAGCGGCGGCGAAGGCATCCCTCACGTCCGGCTCGAGTCCGCAGCCGAAGTCGAGGTGGTGGGCGACTTCGTGAGCGAGAGAGAACTCGAGCTCCGGGGCAGTGGCGGGCACCCGCAACACGACCGTCCGGTCCGCCACCCGGTACTCGGCCCGGTCGTCCAATTCCCAGGCGTGGGTCACGGTCAGGTCGTCCAGACAGGCGGCATGGGCTGGAAGTGCGGCCCCGATCTCCTCCAGGGTGCGCTCGACCAGCTCGACCAAGTCGGGCGGCGTGTCCGGAGGGATGGTCGTCCCGCCGCTACTGCAGGCGGCGACCAGCAGCGAGCAGGCGATGGCTATACGGCGCACCCGCCCATTGTGGACGACCGCGTCTGATGGAGTCGGGATGCTGTGGCTTGCAACGGCCGCTCGAACTCCTTCTCGCCGCCACGGTCTGGATGCGGAGCGGTCGTGTTCACCGCTGTCCCCCCAGCGCAGGAACCCTCCTCCGTTCAGCCCAGCGACCCTCTCGGGTCCGTCGAGGTATCAGGTGGCCAGTGGGAAGTCGGCCCGGACTTCCCACGAGCCCGGGGACAGTCCACCCGCCATCAGCCACACTCGATCGGCGCGGGACCGGATCGGAAGCTCACGGGCCACGGCTGCCGCCGCCTCCTCCATCTCCCGGCGAGGACAGTCCTGGGCGATCGTGAGGTGAGGCACCAGCTCGGCATGTGCTCCCTGATAGGGCGGGAACTCGGGCCACCGGGCCACGACCAACTCCGTCAAACGAAGGAACGGCTCGGCCGGCTTCGGCTCCACCCAGACGACGTCCTCGTCGAACCAGCGGACTTCGGTCAGCTCGAACTCGAAGGCACCTACCCCGCCGAGGAGCTCGCCGAGCTCATCGAGAAAAGTCTGATCCAGCCAGGACGGTGGCACGAACGGATAGAGCACGGTGATGTGAGCCGGAACCCCGAGGGTGCAGGCGGGATCCAGCCGGTCGCGCCATCTCCCGACGGCCGGCTCCGCCTCGGGCACGGGGATCACGAGCGCCGTCTCCGACGCTTCCCGCACGGTCATCGTCTCGTCCGACGAGCGTTCATCGTCCGATGCTATCCCCCGATCGGACCCCAGGGACGGCGGTACGCTCCCACCGTGGCTGCCCGTTCGGTCCCGGCACGTATCCAATGGGCCGTCGACCTCCTCGACGTAGGGGCCGACGACCGCATCCTCGAAGTCGGATGCGGCAACGGCGTAGCCGCTGGCGTCGTATGCGACGCTTTGGCAGGCAGTGGTCGGATGACGGCGATCGACCGCTCCGCCACGGCCATATCCCGTGCCCGCCAACGCAACGCCCACCATGTCGAGAGTGGGCGCCTGCTACTGGAGCACGCCGATTTGACCGGCTTCTCGGGATCGGGACCGCCATTCGACCAGGCATTCGCCGTGAACGTCAACGTCTTCTGGGCCGCGGAGGCGACAGCAGAGATCGAGCGCCTCGGGCAGGTCCTCCGTCTCGGTGGCCGGCTGACGCTCGTGTACGAAGCGCCCGACCCCGACCGGATGCGCCATGAGCTGGCACCCCGCATCGCCACCCGGCTCGAGGTCGTCGGATTCGACACGGACATCGAGACCGCCGGCGACCTGTGCGCCATCGTCGGCACCAAATTCGGCAGCGATTCACATCTGTGAGTCCGCTGATTGACGGGAGATTCACTCTACGCATAGGGTTGCGCACAATCGTGAATATGGGCTTCACACTGT
>DATGPZ010000129.1:0-2729 GCA_035304485.1 Acidimicrobiia bacterium
AGCCAGTTCGACCTTCGAGATCTCGCCGCCGTCCCGATGTCGCAACATCGTGCCGGCTTCGATGTCGAGCCAGGCGATCTCGCCTGTCGTCTCGTCCCAGAACGGGCTTTCGCCCAAGCCGCAGCGTGTGTCAGCTACGAGAGCGGCGGCGAGCTCACGAACCACAACGCTGACCGCCGAGCGGGATTGGGCACGACTCGAAGGAGCTCAACGCGACAGCCGAGCGACGTGATCCGGGCGCAACTCGCTTGGCCGCGATACCCCGAGAATGCGGATCACGGAGGTGAGCTCGTCTTCGAGGAGCTCCAGCATGTTGCGAACACCTTTCTCACCTCCGGCGGCTAGGCTCCAGGCCGTCAATCGTCCCAGGCCCACCGCTCGTGCACCCAGAGCCAGCGCCTTGGCGATGTCGGTGCCACGACGGAACCCGCTGTCGATGTAGACCGGGACCCGTCCGGCTACCTCTTCGACCACCTCGGGGAGAACGTCGATGGTCGGCACCATCCCGTCGAGCTTCCTACCTCCGAAGTTGGAGACGTAGACGCCGGATGCGCCTGCTGCGATGGCGGAGCGAGCGTCGCTGGCTGATGTGACACCTTTGAATATCCATGGAATCGGCAGCTGAGTCGACACCGAAGCGAGGCGCTCCCAGGTCCAGGGGGGTTGTGCCGGATCTCTCTGCAGTTCGCCTGGGCTGATCATGCCGGTCGACTGGTTGCCGACGCCCGAATAGCGGGGCAGCTCCAGCTCGTTTGCCCACCTCCGGCTGCGTTCCCGCCAGGCCGCGATCGGCGAGTCGATCAGGCAGAGCCCCCTGTACCCGGCGGCCGCCGCTCGTTCGGCGATCTCGATGATCCGCTCGTCCGATCCCAACAGCGAGAGCTGCAGCATCCCCTGCATCCCGTCGAGGGCGGACGCAACGTCCTCCATCGAGTCGGTGGAGGTCTCGGAAACGATGCTCGTGTTACCCGTTGCCGCCAATGCCCTAGCCACTCCGAGGTAGCGCTCCGGATGGATGGATCCATCTCCTCCGAAAGGGGCGACGAACACCGGCAGAGATGTCGTGAGGCCGAATATCTCGGTGGTCAGATCGACCGGCGGGGCACCGGTCAGGTTCTCGGGATGGAAGTACCAATCGCTGATCGCTCGCTGGTTCGCCACCAACGAGTGCTCACCACTGGTTCCACCTGCGATCCAGTTCCACACCGGCTCCGGGAGGCTTTCCTTGGCCGCATCGATCAACTCCGGCAGGGTCGAAAACGAACCGTTCACCATGGCTCCGTCAGGTCGGGATCCCAAGGCCACATGGGCCGCGGGATCTTCGTGAAGGGAAGGGCGGTCAGGTCGCTCCCGGCCGGGCCGGGAACATCGATGTCGATGCAGGTGGCGATTTTCTCGTAGTACTCGCGATAGGCGCCTGCCGACTTGGGCTGGACGATCTTCATCTGGGTCGGATCGAGCCCCACACTGAGATATGCCTGGTAGTCGACCATGCGGGGCTTGTGGGTGGGGATCATGATCGAGATCGACCCCACCTCCAGCACCGCCGTGGTTCCCATTTCCATGGGCCGGATCCCTCCGTAGTGGTTGAGGTAGTGGCCGTCCGTCAGAGTCTTCACTCGTCCGGTCACCTCGACCGGGCTGTAGAAGTCTGGGTTGAGGCTGCCTCCGAGCGGCACGGTGACCGTCGATCCGATACCGGCTTCGGCGCAAGCAGAGGCGGCAGCTGGGTCGACCACCATCAGGGCACAAGGCACGCCGATTTCCCGACGTAGTAGGGCTTTCAAGAGCAGGTTGCCGTCTCCTAGACCGCCGGCGGTGGTGCTGTCGGCACCTTCGGAGAAGGCGAACACCCCTTCACCGGCGAGGGCGGTGTCGATGGCCTCGTCGACGTCCATCTTGTCGACGATGTAGTGATCCCGCAGCTTCCATGCGGCTCGGGCGATTTCGTCGGCGACCGCCTGACCCTTCCCGGGGTCTCCGTCGGTGACGATCACCGTGGTCCAGCCGAGCTCCTCGACGTCCAGCCACGGTTGGGTGCAGAAGATCGTCGCCGCCAGCACCTTCGGGTCCTTCTCGGCTTCGTGCAACATGCCGATGACCTCGGCATTGGGAAACACGCGGTCGTCGTGAGTCTCCGAGGAGGTCATCATCCGGATCTTGCGCTGCGACACCACGGGGTCGACCTCGCCGCGCAGGGTGCGGACGAGGATCTCCATCGCCGCTCGGCCGGTTCGCCGCAAGTCGACGTGGGGACACGTCTGGTAACCGACGACGATGTCGGCGATCTCGCCCATACGTGCCGTCATGTGGGTGTGCAGGTCGAAGGTGGCCGCGATCGGGATGTCGTCGCCGACGATGTCACGCACCCGCGCCAAGATCTCACCCTCGGCGTCGTCGTAGGACTCCGTCACCATGGCTCCATGCAATCCGAGCATCACGCCGTCGAACGATCCGGCCTGACGGCGGATGTCCTCGGTGATCTCGGACATGTAGTGCTCGAAGGTGGCGTCGGCGAGTTTGGGACCGGAGAGTGAGCCGACGTCGACGTTGCCGATCAACTCCACCCCCAACTCCTCGGCGGCGTCCAGATAGCCGTCCATCTCGCGGTTCCCGACCCGCTGGAAGACCTCCGCTCCACGGCGGACGCTAGCGAGTTCGAAGTCGTCCACCGTCGTCAATCCGGGCACGAAACTGTGGCTCTCCTGGCGGAACTGGGCCACCAGTAT
>DATGPZ010000130.1:0-21224 GCA_035304485.1 Acidimicrobiia bacterium
CTCGTCCGTCGTCGCGGCGGCGGGGTGGTCCGAAGGGCTGGTGACGTGAGCCCGGGCGAGTCGCTCGAGGTCCGTCTGGCCGACGGGGAACTGGGAGTCACGGTCGACGATGGCTGAGCTCACCTATCGGGAAGCTCTCGAGGAGCTGCGTCAGATCCATGCTCGGCTGCGCTCCGAGGACGTCGACATCGACCGCTTGCTAGAAGACGTCCAGCGGGCGTCGGAGCTGCTGACGTTTTGTCGGGAGAGGCTGGAGGCCGTGGAAGGCCGACTCGAAGAGGTGTTGGAAGACTTCGACTGAGCCTCTCAGCCCAGTGCCTGCTCCAGGGTCGTCCAGGGGAGGCTGGCGCACTTGATCCGCACCGGGTACTGGCGCACTCCCTGCAGGGCTTCGAGGTCACCCAGCACCGATCCCGGCCTGGAGGGGTCCAGGCCAGCGGCCGTTTCGTCGTCGGCCGTCATCATGGCGTTGAAGCGCCGGGCTATCTCGACGACCTCGTCTCGAGTCTTGCCCATGACCGCCTCCGACATCATCGAAGCGGAGGACTGGCTGATCGAACAGCCCTGGCCGCGGACCGAGATGTCTGTGAGCCGGTCGCCGTCGAAAGCGAGCTCCACCTTCACCTCGTCGCCACACAGCGGGTTGACTCCCTCTGCGGTCGCGTCGGGATCCGTGAGCGGCTCCCGATGACGAGGATTGCGGTAGTGGTCGAGGATCACGTCCCGGTACAGATCTTCAAGCGACATCTATTGCACTCCGAAAAGTCGTCCTGCCTCTCCCAACGCCTCGACCAGCGCATCTATGTCGCGGGTCTCGGTGTAGAGATAGAACGAGGCGCGGGCGGTGGCGGGAACCCCGAGGATCCGCATGAGAGGCTTGGCGCAGTGGTGTCCAGCCCTGACAGCCACGCCGTGCTGATCCAGGATCGTGGCCACGTCATGGGCATGGATGTCTCCCATCGTGAAACTGATCACTCCGCCCCGCCCGTCCGGGTCGCTGGGCCCCTCTATCTCGAGTGCCGGGACCGACGCCAGGGCGTCGAGAGCGTACTCCGTGAGCGCCCGGTCGTGAGCCGCGATGGACGACAGCCCGATCTTGTCCAGGTAGTCGATGGCCGCCCCCAGGCCGATCACTTCCATGATGGGCGGGGTGCCGGCTTCGAAGCGATGAGGTATCTGCGCCCAGGTCGCCCCGTGCAACGTCACGTCGGCGATCATGTCTCCTCCGTGCTCGACGGGCTCGATCTCCTCGAGACGTTCGGAGCGGGCCCACACGACGCCGATGCCGGTGGGGCCCAGCATCTTGTGACCGGAGAAGACGAGGGCGTCGGCGCCCAGTCGAGTCACGTCCACGGGTGCGTGCGGCACCAACTGCGCCCCGTCGACGATCGAGAAGGCTCCCACCTCGCGAGCGGCGGTGAGGATCGGCTCCAGGTCGGGGATCGTTCCTAGCACGTTCGACATGCCGGTCACCGACACGACTTTCGTGTCACGGTCGATGAGGCGATCCAGCCGAGAGAGATCGAGGCGAAAGTCCTCCGTCAAGGGGATGAACTCCAACCGGGCACCGGTCCGGCGGGCCAGGACCTGCCAGGGCACCAGGTTGGCGTGGTGCTCCATCTCCGTGAGGAGAATGCGGTCGTCGGGACCCAGGCGAAAGGTCCCCCAGCCATGGGCGAGCAGGTTGAGCCCGCTGGTCGTACCTCGGGTGAACACGATCTCGTCGGCTCTCGAGGTGCCGAGGAAGGCGGCGACCTGGTGGCGGACTGCTTCGTACCGTTCGGTGGCCGCGACCGAGAGCTCGTAGGCACCGCGGTGGACGTTGGCGTAGCCATGGGCGGTGAACTCCGCCATGGCCTCGATCACCTGTCGGGGCTTTTGAGAGCTGGCGGCCGAGTCGAGGAAATGCAGGTCCGGGTCCTCGAACACCGGGAAGTCCGCCCGGATCGCGGTGGTGTCGAGGAGTGTCATCGACTCCTCAGCTCTGGACGGCCTGGCGGAACCCCTCGTATCCCTCTTCTTCGAGGCGGCGGGCCAAGTCCATCCCTCCCGTCTCGATGACGCGGCCGTCGAGAAACACGTGGACGCGATCGGGAGTGATGTAATCCAGCAAGCGCTGGTAGTGGGTGATGATCAGGAAGCCGCGCTCTGGCGTGGTGAGCTTGTTGACGCCGTCGGCCACGATCTTGAGGGCGTCGATGTCGAGGCCCGAGTCGGTCTCGTCCATGATCACCATCTCCGGCTCGAGCACCGCCATCTGCAGCACCTCGTTGCGTTTCCGCTCCCCACCGGAGAAACCCTCGTTGAGATACCGGTCGGCGAACGAGGACTCCATCCCGAGCTCCTTCATGGCCTCCATGACCTTCAGGCGCAGCTCCAGAACCGTGTAGTCGACGCCGGTGCGGTTGGACAGTGCCTGGCGGAGGAACTGGATGACCGACACTCCCGGGATCTCTTCTGGATACTGGAAGGCGAGGAACATGCCCATCTGCCCGCGGGCGGTCGGGGCGGCGTCGGTGATGTCCTCCCCCTTGTACAGGATGCGGCCGTCGGTGACTTCGTACGAGGGGTGGCCCATCAGGACGTTGGCCAGCGTGGACTTGCCCGAACCGTTGGGGCCCATCAAGGCCGCGATTTCGCCTTGTTCCACCGTCAGGTCGACACCCTTGAGGATCGGGGTGCCGTCGGCTTCGGCATGCAGGTTTTCGATCTGGAGGAGTGGAGCGGTCACACTCCAATGGTATGAGGGTCAGCGTCCCAGGGGAAACCCGGTCGGTCCGTCCACGTGGCCGTCTACCCTCCGCTGCCATGGACCTGCCAAGGGCGAGCCGACGGGTGGTCGAAGCCGCCGCCGAGGCCGGATTGGAGATCGAGGTACGCGAGTTCCCCGAAGGCACCAAGACCGCGGCCGACGCGGCCGCCGCCATCGGATGCGAGGTCGCGGCGATCGTCAAGTCGCTGGTCTTCACCGTGGACGAGGAACCGGTGATCGCCTTGGTTCCGGGGGATCGACGGCTCGACACGGACGCCTTGGCCCGGGCCGCCGGCGGGCAGGAGGTGGAGCGGGCAGCCCTCGACGTGGTCCGGGAGGCCACCGGCTATGCCGCCGGGGGTACGCCTCCCTTCGGTCACGCCCGCCGGCTGCGGGTTTTCGCCGACGAGGCGCTTCGCCGTCATCCGGTCCTGTGGGCGGCGGCGGGCACTCCCACGACCGTGTTTCCGATCTCGGTGGAGGACCTCGACCGTCTCGCCACCCCCACCTGGACCCCCCTCTCGTAAGAGGGCCTTTTTATCAGCATTTTGTCGTGCGAGACACGACAGTTTTGACGTGAGAATTTGCTAGCGCCGCGCTCGCGCCTTCTCACCACAAAAACGTCGTGCCAGACACGACGTTTTGCTGATAAAAAGCCTCAACCGCGGAGCGCTTCGAGGGTGGAGGCGAAGCCGTCCACGTCCTCGGGTTCGAGCCACTGGACGTAGTAACGGTCGACTCCGGCTTCTTCCAGTGCCGCCAACGCCTCCGCGGCTCGCGAAGGGGTGCCGACGGGGATCCCGCGCTCGATGTCACGTTCCTCGAGCTCTTCGGGGGTGAGCCCAGTCATTGCTGACACCTTCTGGAGCCGCTCCCGGTATTCGGCGTCGGTACGCCCGACCAGGGCGCCGCCCATGACCGTGACCGTGACCTGGCGGTCGCCGGCCGCCTTCCGCATCTCCCGAACCCGTTCGGCGACCTCGGCGGGTTTGCGGACCAGGAGGTTGTACTCGTCGGCGTGACGGCCGGCCAGACGCGGGGTGCGGGTCGGCCCGCTCCCGCCGAGGATCAGGCGGAGGCCGGTCGGTTTGGGCGATACCTCTGCGTCCAGGCGGTAGTACTCGCCCTGGAAGCGGCTGTGCCCGGGACCGAAGGCCGCCTCGAGGTAGGCGATCGCCTCTTCCAGTCGGGCAAAGCGTTCGCTCCTCTCGGGGAAGGGCAGACCGAAGGCGGTGTGCTCCTCTTCCATCCAGCCGGTGCCCAGACCGAGGTCGAAGCGCCCGTCCGACATCTGATCGATGGTGGCGGCGTTCTTGGCGATGACGGCCGGGTGGCGGAAGGTGATCGGCGTCACGAGGACGGCCAGCCGGATCCGCTCGGTGTCGCGGGCGAGCCCGGCCAGGGTGGCGAAAGCATCAGTGGCGTCGGGCGTCGGCTCCCGACCCGGGATGTAGTAGTGATCGGACCGAGCGAAGGAATGGAGGCCGTTTTCCTCGCTCCAGCGGGCGAGCCGGGCCAGATCGTCGTAGGTCCCGCCGAGCTGGGGCTCGGTCATGCATGAGAATTCCATGCGGCCAGAGGGTATACAGGCGCGCTCAGCTCGACAGAAGTCCGACGAGTCGCTTCACGGTTTCCGGTGAGTCGAAGGCCACCTGGAAATACACCCGCTCGATGCCTTCGGCTTCGAGTACCGACAGCTGCTCACGGAACTCGCTCACCACGCCTACCGGGATCCCGATGGCCGGCCAGCGTTCCCGGATCCGATCGCTTTCGACTCCCCGGTCGGCGGCGACTTGCTCGATTCGTCGGTCGAGGGCGGCGGAGTCTTCTTCGACGACCAGAGGGAAGGCTGTCGACATCGTGAGCCGGGTCGGGTCACGTCCGGCGTCGGCCGCGGCGGAACGAGCTCTTTCGATGCGGGAGGCCATCGACTCCTCGGTGGGGGACAGGTTGAACTCGTCCGCATAGCGGCCCGCCAGCTGGGGCGTGCGTCGCTTGCCGGATCCTCCCACGACGATCCGGACTCGGTCGGGTACGGGCTGCGGCGGCTCTCCGGCAGCGAGCTGGTAATAGCGACCGTCGAATCCCGTGTCGGTCCGGGCGGCGTGGAGATAGGCCAGGGTCTCGGCCAGGCGGTCGAACCGCTCCCCGATCGCGGGGAACGGAAGGCCGAATCGAATGTGTTCCTCCTCCATCCAGCCGGCGCCGATTCCCAAGGAGAAGCGGCCGTTCGAGATCTCGTCCAGGGTCACGGCGGCTTTGAGCATCACGGCCGGGTGTCGGAAGGTGATCGGGCTGACCAGTGTCGCCAAGGCGATCCTGTCGGTTCGCTCTGCCACGGCTCCCAGGAGGGTGAGCTGGTCGAGGGCGTAGCTGGAATCGCCTGTCATGAGGAAATGGTCGGCGACGGCGAAGGCAGCCAACCCCGCACGTTCTGCCCACGTGGCCAGCTCGATCGAGTCGGCATGGGAGGTCATGGTCTGGATCGCCAGTTCCACCGTCACCAGCCTCTCCGGCGCCACTCGCCGAGATGGGGGCGCTCGGCGCCGATCGTGGTGGAGGGCCCGTGCCCGGGATGCACCAGCGCCTCGTCGGGCAAACGGGCGAAGAGCTTGCCCTCGATGCTGTCCATGATCTGCGGGAAGCTCGAGTAGTCCCATCGTGTGGCACCCGGGCCACCGGGGAACAGGGTGTCGCCGGAGAAGAGCACGTGGATCTCGCTCTGGTCTTCGGGCTCGAAGACGAACGAAACGGATCCCGGGGTGTGGCCCGGCGTGTGGATCACGTGGAGTGCTACGCGCCCGAACTGGATCATCTGCCCATCCGTCAGCGGCTCGTCGGGCGAGCGCCCAGCGATGTCGATATCGGCCGGATGGAGGTACCAGGGAACGCCGAGCGCGTCCTTGACCGGGTCGAGCGCACCGATGTGGTCGTGATGCCCGTGGGTCGTGAGGACTGATTTCACATCGAGACCTCGGCAAGCCTCGAGGATTCGTTCGGCTTCGGCGGCGGCGTCGATGACGACGGCAGTGGAGGTGTCGTTGCACGACACGACGTAGGAGTCGTTGTCGTAGGGCCCGACCGCCAGCTTGGTGATCTCGAGCATGGATCAACCGTAATCAGAGGAATGTTTGCTTGAGATCGGGTCCCTGCGAGACTGCCGCCAATGCGTCGAGTTCTCGTCATGATCCTGTCGATGGCCGCCGTCTTGGCGGCCTCCCCCGCGCTGGCCCAGGAGGATCTCCCGCCGGGGGGATCGTTCTACGACGACCAGGGGAGTGTCCACGAGTCAGCCATCGAAGGTCTGGCGGCGTCGGGCATCACCCGCGGCTGTTCCGACGACAGGCCGATCTTCTGTCCCGACGATCCGGTCACTCGAGAGCAGATGGCCTCGTTCTTGGATCGGGCCCTGGGTCTGGAATCGACCGATGAGGAACCGTTCAAGGATGTCGCCGACAGCATCCACCGCCCCTCGATCGAGCGATTGGCGGCAGCCGAGATCACTAAGGGCTGCAACCCGCCGGCCAATGACCTCTACTGCCCTCAAAAGCCAGTCACGCGGGGTGAGATGGCCACGTTCCTCGTCCGGGCCCTCGAACTCGAACCCTCCGAGGAATCGGGCATCTTCACGGACACGGACACCAGCGTCCACGAAAAGGACATCGAGGCGCTGGCCGCGGCCGGCATCACCAAGGGCTGCAACCCACCCGACAACGATCGCTTCTGCCCGCACTCGGCGGTGACCCGGGGTGAGATGGCTACCTTCCTGGTCCGGGCCCTTCCCGGCCTGCAGCTGATCGAGCCGCCACCGCTTCCCGAGATCGAGCGGGTCTCCCGATTCACCACCTACCACGACTGCTGCGAGCCCCGGGTCCACAACATCCAACTCCTGGCGGACACGCTCGACGGTTACGTCGTCTATCCGGGTGAGACCTTCTCCATCAACGAGGTGGTAGGCCCCCGCACCCGAGCCAAAGGCTATGTCTCGGCCCCGGTCCTCTGTTCCGGCTCCTTCTGCGAAGGGGTGGGTGGCGGAATCAGCCAGTTCGCCACCACGATGTTCAACGCCATCTTCTGGGGTGGCTACGAACGGGTAGCCCATCGGCCTCACAGCATCTGGATCGACCGTTACCCAGTCGGAATCGAGGCCACCCTCGGATACCCGTCACTCGACGTAGCGTTCAGAAACGACACCGTGACACCGGTCACCATCCGCACCCGCCATTCGCCCACGTCGATCACGGTCGAGTTGTGGGGCAACGCCGGCGGATGGGAAGTGAGTGGCTACCACCCCCGTGGCGCCCGTTCCTCGGTCATCGACGTCATCGACTCGAGCGGGCGCAAGGTCTCGGGCAAGGTGACCGGGTCGCCCCCCGGATCAGTGCGAGTGGACAGGACCATCACCGAGAACGGAGAGTCGAAGACCCAAACCTGGTGGTGGACCTACCGGTGAAGTCACTGGCGGCCGCCGCGGTGGTGGCGATCCTGTGGGTCGCTCCCGCGGCAGCCGCCGTCGATTTCGTAGACGACGACGGCCGGCCGGGGGAGAAGGCCCTCGAGTGGCTGGCGGAGCGAGGTGTCATCGATGGCTGTGACCCGCCGGCCAACACCCGTTCGTGCTCGGAACAGCCGATCAACCGGGCGCAGGCCGCCAAGGTGCTGGTTCTGCTCGGTCGGGATCGCGGGCTGATCGAACCTGCGCGCACCGGCACCCAGGACCATTTCGTGGATGACGACGACGTGTGGGGAGGCGCCGCCGAGCCGATCATCGGCCACCTGGCAGATCTGGGGGTGGTGCACGGGTGTGACCCTCCCGTCAATCGCCACTTCTGCCCATATCAGACACTGCTGAAAGGGCAGATCGCCAAGATGGCGGTCGAGGCGTTCGATCTGGAGGCTCCTTCCGACTACCCGACCCCATGGACCGATACGGCCGGCGAGTACTTCCACGAGGTGGCGCGTGTTGCCGCATATCACGGACTCGTGGACACCTCAGGCGGCGAGTTCGAGGGTCACAGCGAGATGTCCCGTGGTGACTTCGCCCGGTTGGTGACGGCGGCATTCGCACCGCGGTTGTGCGCGGAGGATCCCTTCACTGCCGGCCGGGTGAAAGACCTCGAAGGCGATCATCCCGACATCGCCTTCACCGCATACGCCTACGACTTCGAGACTGGATGCGCCTATGCGATGAATCCGGACCACCGCCAACAGACGGCCTCGGTCCTGAAGGTGATGGTCATGGCCGGGGCGATGATCGAAGCACAGGATCGAGGCCGGCCGTTGACCGCCGATGAACGAGCGCTCCTGTCCGAGATGATCCGTCGCTCGGCCAACCCCCCGGTCCGGGAGTTGTGGCGGCGTTTCGGTGCCGCTCCCTGGTTCCGGGAGCAGACCGAGCGTCTGCGGTTGAGCGAAACTACCGCGGTGGGCGACGATGGCCGACCATGGGGCCGAACCACCACCTCTGCCTACGACCAGGGCCGGTTGCTGCATCGGGTGCTTCTCGGTGAAGAAGAGCTCCTCCATGATTCTTCCGTCGAACTGGCCCGGAAGTTGATGACCTCCGTGGTGGACGATCAGACCTGGGGAGTGGCGGCGGGTGTGCCGTCGGGTTGGACCGTCGCTCAGAAGAACGGTTTCGCCGGTTCCACCACCAATTCGGTGGGAATGGTCTTCGACGAGGAGATGGAGCCGGTCTACACCGTGGTCGTGATGAGCTTCGGATGGTCGCGGTGGCAGGACGGTGTGGAGCCTGTGGAGCGGATTGCGAGGTGGGTGTCTTCCGAGCTGGCCGACTAATCGGCCGGGCGGAGGTCGAGTAACCGCCGAGCCTGCCCTCGGAGATCGAAGCGCGGGTCGAGCAGGCGGTGCACCGCCAGTCCGTTCAAGGCCGCCACCATCAACTCCGCCAGCTCCACCGGGTCGCGTACGTCGGCCGATGCGAGGGCGGCGGCGAACCGTTCGACCCGCCGCTGGTGGTGTCGCATCAGCCGACCCCGCAACTCACCGGATTGGATTCCCCTCGTGACCACTACCTCCAGGTACACGCGAGCCATCCCCTCCTGGCTCTCGACGAAGGCGACGTAGGCATCGACGAGCGAGGCGATGTCCTGGGCCCGGTCGGCCGGCGGCTCCACGGCCCTGATCGATTCCCCGATGACGGTCAGCACCGCTTCGTCCTTGGACTCGAACTGGTTGTAGAAGCTCCCGGCGAGGACTCCGGCCCGTTCACAGATCGCCTTCACGGTGGCCCCAGCCAGCCCTCGTTCGCCGATCAGTTCCCGGGTGGCTTCGAGGATGCGGTCGCGGGTCTCGAGACCCACTCGGTAACGCATGGGCCGTCACGGTAATCCTCCGGGACGGCTCCTCTGTCCTTTGGCTCTTTACGAGACTAGACTTTGAGCGGAGACTCAAATTACGCAACGGGAAAGCGACGAAGGAGACGTTCGTGGGTCATTACCGCTCGAACCTCGAGGATCTCGAGTTCAACCTGTTCGAGGTGCATCGTGTCCATGAACGGTCGCAGCACTGGGCCGGTCTGGACGCGGGGACCATTCGAGACATCTTGCGTGAGGTCGAACGCTTCGCCCGGGAGGTCTGGGCGGAGTCGTTCGTCGAGGCGGACCGAGTTCCCTTGGTTCTCGAAGACGGGGAAGTCCATCTCCCTCCCGGTCTGAAATCCGCCTTGAAAGCCATCCACGAAGCCGGCTGGTCACGACTCGGCTTGCCGGAGGAGATGGGAGGGGTGGAGGTGCCTCCGACCCTGTTCTGGGCCGTCCAGGAGCTGTTGCTCGGGTCGAATCCGACTGCCACCTTCTACTCGGGCGGCGGCTTGTTCGCACGTCTCATCCACGAGGAGGGCACCGAGGAGCAACGCCAGTGGGCCCGGCTGATGGTCGAGAGAGAATGGGCCGGAACGATGGTGTTGACCGAGCCCGATGCTGGCTCTGACGTCGGCGCCGGCACCACCCGTGCCACCCACGTCGAGGGCGACGTCTACCACCTGGAGGGGGTCAAGCGGTTCATCACGGGCGGTGAGCACGACGGGGCGGAGAACATCGTCCATCTGGTGCTCGCTCGCCCCGAGGGAGCGGCGCCCGGAACCAAGGGACTGTCGCTGTTCATCGTTCCCAAGTACCTGTTCGATGCGGACGGGAATCTGGGTGAGCGAAACGGGGTGGTGGCGACCAACCTCGAGAAGAAGATGGGCCTGAAGGGGTCCACGACGTGTGAGCTCACCTTCGGAGCAGACCGGCCCGCCGTCGGGTATCTGCTCGGTGGCGTCCACGACGGCATTCGCCAGATGTTCCGGGTCATCGAACATGCTCGCATGACGATCGGCACCAAGTCGGCGGCGACGCTCTCGACCGGCTACTTGAACGCACTCGAGTACGCCAAGGAGCGGATCCAGGGCCCGGATATGACCCAGATGATGGACAAGTCGGCGCCCCGGGTCCCGATCATCTCGCATCCGGATGTGCGTCGAATGCTGATGCGACAGAAGGCCTACAGCGAGGGCCTACGCGCCCTCTGGACCTACGCGGCTCACACCCAGGACATGGCGGTCATCGATCCCGAAGGTGGTTGGGATCGGCGCAGTGACCTACTGCTGCCTCTGGTGAAGGGCTATTCATCCGAGAAGGCGTTCGAGATACTCACGCTCTCGCTGCAGACGCTGGGCGGCTCCGGCTATCTCCAGGACTATCCCGTCGAGCAGTACCTGCGGGACGCCAAGATCGACACCGTTTACGAGGGGACGACCGGCATCCAGGGAATGGATCTGTTCTTCCGCAAGATCGCCCGCGATCAGGGCCAGACACTGGCTTCGCTCGCCGGTGAGATCGCAGACTTCGTCAAAGCCGGACAGGACGACGATCCCGTCGCCGCCGAACGTCAGACCCTGGGGACGATGCTCGAAGACACCCAGGCCCATCTGGGCGTCATGGTCGAGCACTTGATGGCGTCGATGAGCGGCGAGACCGAGCGCATCTACTCGACCGGCCTCCACACCACGGCTCTCCTCGAGTCGATGGCGGAGGTGGTGATCGGGTGGCAGCTGTTGCGCCACGCCGAGATCGCTGCGGCCCAGGCCGACGCATCGCCTTTCCACGCCGGCAAGGTCGCCTCGGCCCGATTCTTCATCGCCGACGTGGCCCCCAAGGTGGCTGCCCGCCGGGCCGCGGCCGAACGGGAAGACGGATGGCTGATGCAACTCGACGCCGCCGCCTTCTGAAGCTCGACTACGCAGGCCGCGAGAATGCCCACCAGTTAGCCTGGGCCGCCACATGAGCGTCTCATTCACGGAGGACCAGGAGGAGCTGCGTCGATACGCGCGGCAGTGGCTGGACGATCGAGCTCCGATCGACGAGGTCCGGCGCATCATGGAGTCGTCGGAGGGGTTCGACCGCGATCAGTGGAAAGAGATGGCGGAGTTGGGCTGGCTCGGCATCGCCACCCCCGAGGAGTACGGCGGGGCTGGATATGGCTTCGCCGAGTTGGCCGTACTCGCCGAGGAGATGGGGAGGTCGCTCTACCCGTCACCGTTTCTGTCCTCGGTGGTGGTGGGGGCCGGGCTGGTCGGGCGTCTGGGTGACGACAGTCAGAAACGGAAGGTACTCGGCGGGATCGTGTCGGGTTCGTCCACACTGGCGGTGGCGGTGCCTCCGTTCGCCGAGGTCGACGTCGAGGGCGAACGTGACGGCGACTCCTGGCTCCTGAGCGGTTCGGCTCGGTTCGTCCTCGACGGTCACGGTGCCGATACCTTCCTGGTAGCGGCCAGGATCGACCGGGAGCTTCGGCTCTTCTTGGTCGACGGCTCCGCAGTCGAAACCGAGCCCATGGCGGTGATGGACCTGACCCGCCCCCAGAGCGTGGTCCGCCTCGAAGGCGCTCGGGCCACGGAACTGGGCAGTGGAGATCCCAGGGAGGCAATCGAAGGGGTGGCAGTGCGAGCTGTGGCGACCCTGGCGATGGAACAAGTCGGCGGCGCCCAGGAGTGCTTGGAGATGTCGGTGGCCTACGCCAAGGAACGGCATCAGTTCGGCCGTCCCATCGGCTCTTTCCAGGCGATCAAGCACATGTGCGCCGACATGCTGGTTGCGGTCGAGTCGGCCCGCTCGGTGGCATATCATCTGGCCAACGTGGTCGACACGGATCCGGACGAAGCCGCCATCGCCGCCCCGCTGGCGAAATCCTTCTGTTCCGAGACGTACTTCACGACGGCGGCCGACACCATTCAGATCCACGGCGGCATCGGCTTCACCTGGGAGCACCATGCCCACCTCTATCTCAAGCGGGCGAAGACGTCGATGTTGCTGTTCGGCGACCCGACCCACCATCGCTCCCTCCTCGCCGCACGAGTCGGGGTCGAGTGACGGCTGAGATAGTGGTCATCGGGGCGATCCTCTTCGCCCTGTTCTGCTTCATCGTCGGCCTCCTGATCTGGCAGGAGGCCCGGAGGCGTCCTCAGAGCACGGGAGCCGACTACGTGGTCGAAGATGCTATCCGGTTCATCCTGGATCGACTGGACCCCGACGTCCGCAAGCGGCTCGGCGTGAGCGGCGTGAGGCGGGTGATCGAATGGGAGGTCTACTACCTGCAAGGGCTGGCCCAAGAGTCGCGACGCAATCCCGTCGAGACCGTCGCAGGCGGCTCGGACGCCTCGATCGAGTACATCGTTCGCCAGATCGCCGAAGTGAACGGAGCCACCTACGATCCTGCTGACGTAGCGCGTGTGCTCAGGCTCGAAGCCGACTACCTGGTCTCGATCGGTGCCGTCGGCGAGCCGGTTGAACAAGACGAAGGAGGCGATGAGGCGTGATCGTCCGTTGTGGCGCCTGCCGAAATCAATTCGACGTGCCGGGCGAAGGCCGGTTCGCCTGCCCGGTCTGCGGGTCGGTCAACATGGTTCGGGGTCGCCCGGGCGGTCCCGGTCCGGGCGGTGCCCCACCTCCGGGTTCGATGCCGCCGACGGGTGCGCCCAGCGGGGAGGACTACGGCTATCCACCCCCGCCACCTCCGGATACGCCCTCGCCCAAGATCGAGTGCCCCGAGTGCGGCTTCTCGTTCATCGTGGGAGACATCGCCGTGGCGGTGTGCCCGATGTGCTCGGCCGAGGTCCCCACCGGTCGCGGCGAGCCGAGCTCCGAAGAGTCCTGATGGCCCGCCTCAAGCGCTTCGAGGAGTTCCGCTACATCGGCACCCGAGACACGATGCGGGTGTACGACTGTGACGATCCCGCCGAGTTCCAGCTGCTCGAACGCCGGGTGGAGCACGATGACCTGATGCGGCGGAACTTGCTCCAATCCTTCGCCCCTGACACGCCGACCGAAGCCGCCAACCGCGGGTTCCGGCGTGTGAGGGCAGGCGTCACCGCCTGAGGTGACGGTGCGAGCGGTCGGTGTGCCCGATCCGCTCCAGCCAATCGAAAAGCAGGGCGGTCAGACGGGCAGGGGAGTCCTCGGTCAAGAAATGGAGGCCGTCCACGGCCGCCACCTCCGTCGCCTTCCAGCGGGCGGCCGAGCCGAGAATCGAAGCTGGGGTGAGGAATCCGGGCTTCCCGCCGATCACCAGTTTGGGTACGTCGGATTCCGAGCACCAGACCCGGTCGTCAGCAACGCGATCGGCGATCGGGCCAGGGTCCTTCTTGAGGGGCAAGAGTCGGATCATGGAAAGCATCGCCCTCCGCGCCTCTCCCGGCTTGGAGTAGGGGGCCCGGTAGGCGTCCATCTCCTCCTGTGAGAGCTCCCGCGCCGTGAGGGCGGGCAGATAGTGCTCTACCAGGAGGTTCTTGTTGAGGACCATGTACTCGCCTTCCTCGCCCCGCAGTTCGTCCAGCAGATAGACCAAGTCCGCGTCGAGTGTGGCTTCATTGGTCATTCTGAAGACTCCCTCGATCATGGCGAGGCCGGAGATCAGATCCGGGTGCCTGCGGGCGAGTTCGATCGCGAGGGTGGCGCCGATGTCGTGACCGACCACCGCCAGCGGGCCCTCCAGCGAGAGCACCTCCAGCAGCATCTCCAGATACTCCAGGTGGACGTCGAGGCCGTAGGACCCGACGCCGGAGGGCAGGATCAGGTCCGAGTCTCCCATTCCCATGAGGTCAGGAGCCAGGCAGCGGTACTCGTGGGCGAGGTAGGGGATGATGTTTCGCCACGTGTACGAGTAGGTGGGATTGCCGTGCAGGAAGAGGACCGCCGGCCCGGTGCCCTGGTCGACGAGCGACATTCGCAGGCCGACCAGCGGAACACTTCGGCGCGTTAGATGATCCTCGGCGTTGATCATCGGATGGCGTCTCCTCTCGTCACCGTACCCGGCCCCATCGCTCGGCTCTCGTGTCGGCCGCCCGAGGCCGATGCCGGACAGAGTTAACTCGGTCGACCGGCGAATCGGCAACGGGTCGCCCTGCCCAACTCCACTCTCTTGGGCCCGGTCACACGGCGACTCGACGCCCGACTCCGAGGATCGGCGATCCCACTAGGCTCGTTGCTCAGCGTCGAGAAAGGTGACTGGAGCGTGCACGACATCGTCGTACTCGGTGGCGGGCCCGGTGGTTACGCCTCCGCCCTGTATGCCCACAACTTCGGGTTGGACGTGGCGATGGTCGTCAACGAACGGCCTGGCGGGACCTGCCTCCTGCGCGGCTGTATCCCCGCCAAACAATGGCTCCAGGTGGCCGAGGTCTTTTCGACCGTCAAACACGCCTCCGACTTCGGGGTCGTCGCCGGCGAACCCGACCTGGACTGGGATGCTGCCCTCGATCGCAAGGGCAAGACCGTCGAGGGGCTGGTTCGTGGCCTGGAGGGCTTGCTCAAGAAGCGCAATGTGACCGTCGTCAACGGCTTCGGGCGGCTCGACGGCCCCAACACCGTCGTCGTCGACGGCGACGACGGTGAACAGCGCCTGGAGGGTCGCAACGTCATCCTCGCCACCGGATCCCATCCCCGGTCGATCCCCGGGTACGACATCGACGGCGAGCGGATCGTCACATCCGATCACGCTCTCGACTGGTCGAGTCGGCCCCAGCGGGTGGCCATCATCGGTGGCGGCGTGATCGGCTGCGAGTTCGCCTCGATGCTGGCGGACTTCGGCTCCGAGGTGCATGTGTTCGAGATGATGGATCAGATCCTCCCCGGCACCGATCCGACCATCGCCCGCCAGCTGGAGCGGCAGCTGAATCGCCGAGGAGTGCGCTTTCACACAGGGGTGGGAGTGGAGCCGCCCAAGATCGGCGCCAACACGGTCTCCGTTCCCTTCGGGGGCGAGTCGGTGGAAGTCGACGTGGTGCTCATGGCCGTCGGTCGGGGGCCCAACACGGACGGGGTCGGCATCGAGTCGACCAAGGCCGAGATGGATCGCGGATTCGTGGTCGTCGATCGTTCGACGCAGCAGACGGCGGATCCCAGCCTGTACGCGGTCGGTGACATAGTCGCCGGCACACCCCAGCTCGCCCACGCCGGATTCGCCGAGGGAATCGCCGCCGTCACCCACATTGCCACCGGCCGGCCGGCCCCGGTCGACTACCGGGCGATACCCCGCATCACCTACACCCATCCAGAGGTGGCCGAGGTCGGATTCAACGAAGCCCAGGCCGCCGAGGCCGGTATCGAGGTCGAGACCCACTCCCACGGCTTCGGCGGAGTGGGCCGGGCCATCATCATCGGGCAGAACCAAGGTACGGTGAAACTCGTGGTCGAGAAGGGTGGTCCCATCGTGGGAGCCTCGATAGTCGGCCCGCAGGCGGGCGAGATGATCCACGAGCTGATGTACGCAGTGGGCTGGGAGGCTCTACCGGCGGAGGCGGCGGCCTTCATCCACGGCCATCCCACCCTGTCCGAAGCAGTTGGAGAGACCCTGCTGACGGCCGCCGGCCGTAGCTTGCACTGAGAGAGGGATCGAACATATGGCTACCCGAGTAACCATGCCCCAGTTGGGGGAAACAGTCACCGAAGGCACCATCCTGCGGTGGGCCAAGAACGTCGGTGACCCCATCTCCGAGGACGAGGTGTTGGTCGAGATCTCCACCGACAAGGTCGACACCGAGGTTCCCTCACCGGCCTCAGGGGTGGTGCTCGAGATCCTGGTGCAAGAGGGGGAGACGGTCGAAGTAGGCACCGAGTTGGCAGTCATCGGAGAGTCCGACGAAGCCGGTGGCGGGGGAGAGGCGCCCGCGGCCCAGCCGGCCGCGGAACCGGAGCCGGCTGTCGAAGAACCGGCACCCGCGGCCGAACCCGAACCGGCCCCGGCCGCCGAACCCGAGCCGGCGCCCGCCCCGGAACCGGCGCCCGCTGCCGCCCCCGCTCCCGCCCCCGAGCCCCAGCCGGCCCGAGCCGAGGCTCCAGCCCAGCCGGCCGCCGCCGACGGCGACGGCGCCGGCGCGGAGCCCCGCCTCCTGTCGCCGGTGGTGCGCAAGCTCGTCCGAGAGCACGACGTCGACCTGTCCCAGATCGAAGGGACCGGCCAGGGAGGCCGGATCACCCGCCGTGACGTCGAGGCCTACCTGGAGAGCGGGAAGGCTGCTGCGCCCGAGGCGCCGGCTGCCGCTCCCGAACCGGCTCAGGCTGCTCCCGAGGCTCAGCCCGAACCGGAGGCTCAGCCCGAGCCCGCTCCCGCCGCCGCTCCAGAGCCCGCCCGCCCGGCCGCCCGGGCCGCCGCTCCGGCGCCGGTCGTGGGCGAAGGCGACGAAGAAGTGGAGCTCGATCGGCTACGGGTTCGGATCGCTGAGAACATGCGGATGTCGAAGGACACCGCCGCCCACGTGTGGACGGTGGTGGAAGTCGACTTCGAGCGGGTCGAACGGGTGCGTCAGGCGCACCGAGAGGCCTTCAAGGCGGAAGAGGGATTCTCGCTCACCTATCTGCCGTTCATCGCCCGGGCCACCATCGACGCCCTCAAGGAGTTCCCGGTCGTCAACTCCTCTTTCCATCTGGAGGAGCGGAAGGCCGTGTTCCATCGGTCCGTCAACCTCGGAATCGCCATCGACCTCGACCAGAAGGGCCTGATCGTGGCGGGGATCCGCGACGCCGACGGCCTGCGTCTGGTCGGGCTCGCCCGGCGCATCTCCGAGCTGGCGACCAAGGCCCGGTCGAACAAGCTCGGTCCCGACGACGTGACCGGGGCCACCTTCACGATCACCAACCCCGGCCCGTTCGGTTCGTTGATGTCGGCTCCGATCATCAACGTGCCCAACGTGGCGATTCTCTCCACCGACACCATCACCAAGCGACCGGCCGTCGTGACCGGGCCGGACGGTGAGGACATGATCGCCATTCGGCACATGGGCAACCTGGGCCTCACCTGGGACCACCGGGCTTTCGACGGCTCGACCGCCGTTCTCTTCCTCCGCCGGATCAAGGAGAACATCGAAAGCTGGGACTGGGAACAGGAGCTCACGTAGAGGACGGTGTTCGAGTAGATGGCGAACGCTGATACCTTCGGCTCGTGACACGCTCCAAGCTCCTCAGGACCAGGTGGCTGGGCAAGTTGCCCTATGCCGAGGCCTGGGATCTCCAGAAGGCATTCCACGAGGGCCGGGTCCGCGGCCGGACCCAGGACGACTATCTCCTCTTGGTCGAACACCCGCCTGTCTTCACGATCGGTCGCAACGGTGACGGCTCCAATCTCCTCGCCGCACGTGAGGTAGTCGAGGCGGCCGGGGCGGAGGTCTACGAAGTCGACCGGGGTGGCGACATCACCTTCCACGGCCCCGGGCAGCTGGTCGGTTATCCCATCATCGAACTCGACGATCCCAAGCGGATCGTGCCTTATGTCCGCTCGGTAGAGCAGGTCCTCATCGACGCCTTGGCCTCCTTCGGGGTCGAAGCCTGGAGGGAGCAGGGCCTCACCGGCGTCTGGACCGAGAAGGGCAAGGTCGCCGCCATCGGCGTTCGCGTCTCCCGGCAGGTGACCATGCACGGCTTTGCCCTCAACCTCGACCCCGACATGCGGTTCTTCTCGATGATGAACCCCTGTGGGATCACGGATCGGCCGGTCACGACGCTCTCGGAGCTGGTGGGGCGACGGGTGACCCTCGAGGAAGCGGTGGAGGCGGTGATCCCCGCGTTCGTGGCCGAGTTCGGCTACGAGGAGTCGGAGGTCCAGTTGGCGGCGTTCACCCGCCGGCAGGCCCGCAAGGCTCCCGACCACGAGGTCGATCGCCTGTTGGCCGGTGGAACCTTCTCACCCGAGCGGCGGGACGCCGAGCCGGTACTGATCAACGGCCGCCTGCCGGGAGAGCCGCCGCGTCCCGAATGGATGAAGGTCAAGGCGAGGTTGGACGGTGACTACCTGGAGCTGAAGAAGCTGATGCGGGGTCTCTCGCTCCACACCGTGTGCGAGGAAGCCAACTGTCCCAACATCTTCGAGTGCTGGGGCATGGGGACTGCGACCCTCATGATCCTGGGTGACGTCTGCACCCGGGCGTGCTCGTTCTGCAACGTGAACACGGGCAAGCCGACCGAGTACGACGTTCTGGAGCCGTTCCGGGCCGCCGAGGCCATCGCCACGATGGGCCTGTCACATGCCGTGATCACGAGTGTCAATCGCGACGACCTGGCCGATGGAGGAGCGGAGATCTTCGCTCGCACGATCGTCGAGACCCGCCGCCGATCGCCCGGCACCGACATCGAGGTGTTGATTCCCGACTTCAAAGGGGACTACGACGCCTTGCGCACGTTGATGGACGCCCGCCCGGAGGTGCTGAACCACAACACCGAGACGGTGCTGCGCCTCCAGCGCGATATCCGTACCTCGGCCAACTACGGGCGCTCGCTGGCGTTGCTGTGGCGAGCCCGCCAACTCCACCCGGAGGGCCTCACGAAGTCGGGTCTGATCGTCGGAATGGGCGAGACGGAAGAAGAGGTGCTCGGCGCCCTGTCGGACCTACGGGCAGTGGGCGTCGACATCGTCACGATCGGCCAATACCTGCGGCCGACCGCTCGGCATCGTCCGATCCATCGCTACGTGCATCCCGACGAGTTCGAGCGGTACCGTGAGTACGGCCAGTCGATCGGGATTCCCCACGTCGAATCCGGCCCCCTGGTGCGTTCCAGCTATCACGCCAAAGACTCGACCGACAAGGCCGCGGCCTCGGGGAACCCCGTCCCCGTCACGATCAGCTACCGCTGATCGGGCTTTTTGTCAGCATTTTGTCGTGCGAGACACGACAGTTTTGTGGTGAGAAACAGTTAAACAACGCGCTCGCGGAATCTCGCGACAAAAGCGTCGTGCCAGACACGACGTTTTGCTGATAAAAAGCTCTACAGCCGGGAGGCGTGGTGGTGGAGTTTTTCTAGGGCGTCGGCCACACCTTCCACCTGTTCTTCGGTCATCTCGGACCAGATCGGCAGCGCGATCACCCGGTCGGCCAGGTGGTCGGTGACCGGGAGGGGACCTGTCTCCACGTGGGCGTACGCCTGCTGACGGTGGACCGGCGGGGCGTAGTACGGCCGCGTCGGGACACCCTCGGCACGGAGGGCGGGCACCACCCGGTCACGATGGGCGCCGAACTCCTCGGCATCGACCGTGATGATGAAGTCCTTGTACGAGCTGCTCCGGCCCTCTGGGACCTGCTGCCAGGAGATACCCGGGACCTGGCCGAGCCGCGCCCGGTACCGATCTGCGACGGCGGCTCGCCGTGCCACCCGCTCTTCGAGATGGCCGAGAGCCACCAGGATGAGTGCGGCGTGGAGCTCGGACAAGCGTCCGTTGAGGCCGGCGAAGCGGGTGTCGTAGTCGCCGGGATTGGCGTAGTCGCGGGCGAGCCGGATGCGGGCGGCGAGCTCGTCGTCGTCCGTGGTGACCAGACCCCCTTCGGCGCCGCTGAGGACCTTGGTCGGGGTGAGGCTGAACACCTCGGCGTTGCCGAACCTGCCTAGTGGGACGGTCGTGCCATCGACGGTGGTCGTGCTGCCGGCGCCGTGGGCGGCGTCGAAGAGCAATGGAATCCCGAGCTCGCGGCACCGTCGTTCGAGATCGACGACGTCGCAGGGGACACCCGAAACGTGGGTGGCGAGCACCATGGAAACGTCATCGGGAATGTCCCCACTACCGACCAGCCAGGTGTCGGGATCGCAATCCATGAATCGGACGGGGTAGCCGTTCCACGCCACCGCGTGGGCGGTGGCGGAGAAGGTGAACGAGGGAACGGCGACGGTTCCTCCATCGCCGAGCGCCTGCACGGTGAGCATCAACCCGGTGGTGCAAGACGAGACGGCTACGCAGTTGCGCACGCCGAATGCCTCGGCGATCCGCTCCTCCAACTGCTGAACCAGGGGCCCGTTGGTGAGCATCCCGGACTCGAAGGATCCGCGGATGAGCTCGAGCACTTTCTCGGGCTCCTCGATCGAGGGGCGGGCGAAAGCGATCGGTTCGGAAAAGACGGGCTCTCCGCCCAAGACGGCGGGCTCGGCGGTCATCGATAGCACTCCTCAGCCAGGATCGGTCGAACGGTCACAGTAACTCCAGATCGCCCAATGTCAGGTCCCACGCGTCGATATCGGTCACCGGACCTATATCGACCAGAGGGCGGGCCACCAGCTGCATCGCCTGCACGCGCGGAACAGGGATCAAACCGGCCCGAAGGGCTGCACGCCGCTCCGGCGTGGAGGGATGGAACGACCCGATGAGATACGCCGCTCGGGACCGGCGACGGGCGTCCCGTAGGGGTCCTGCGGGGTGGGGACCGAGCAGTTCCGACACGACCAACTCCGAGCGATCGAAGCGCCGATTCTCTCGCAACACCACCCAAGAGTCGCCGCTGGTCACCGTCCGATACCGGGCCGTGGGATGGGCGCTGAATCGCCAGTGGAGGTACTCGGCGGTGCGGGGGGTACGGAGCCCCATGGGTTGGCGGTCAGGCACGACGCCGGTCGGTCCGCCCGCCGCGGCGTCGATCAAGGGGGAATCTGTCTCTGGGGTGCGAGGCAGCGCCCGCCAGGAGGGACTCACCATCACCCGGATCGGGCCCACCGGCGCCCACCCCATCTTGAGGTACCCGGCGCCCGAGCGGTCGTTGGGGGTGTTGAAGATCAGATGGACGCCGTCCGCTCGGGCCTCTTCGACCGCCGCCTCGGTCAGCTTTCGGAAGATGCCCTGGCGATGGAAGTCGGGATGCGTGGCGGTGTCGACCGCCCGCACACATCGAACCGTCTCGTCCTGTGGAGTCAGCAGCTCCCAGCGCATGAACGCTCTCACGCCGGCTATGCGTCCACCGCTCTCGGCTACCAAGACGATGGACTCACCGAACGGGTTGTCCACGTGCTTCCAGTTCCACAAGGACTCCGTCCGCCGCAGACCGGGCGGCTCGCCCAACGCCGCACGCAACACGTCGAGAATCTCAGGGAGATCCGTCGGCGTGGCGGGACGGATGTCGAGGCTCAATCCGCGTGCCTCATGCGAAATGGTGATACATGTGCCGAGCAGCCTCGACGGTGATGTCGTCGGGCACGTCATCCCGGGTGAGCAGATCCGTGAG